>JAUWBL010000067.1 GCA_030601715.1 Candidatus Geothermarchaeota archaeon
GAGGGATTTTGAATTGACATTGGCTTATGTTCTTATCAACACTGAGCTGGGAGCCGAGGAAGAAGTCAGGAAGAAGCTCATGGAGCAGCCCGAGGTCGAAGAGGCCTACATCGTGTACGGGGTCTACGACCTGATAGTCAAGCTGAGAGCGGAGACGATGGAGAAAGTGAAGACCGCGGTCACGTGGAAGATAAGGAGGATGGACAAGGTTCGCTCCACTCTCACCATGATAGTCATGGAAGAGTGAAGAAAGACTCCCTTACTCTTTTGTTCGACGGTCGCATCCGCTGACTTCATGCAGGGATTCTGGCTCTTTCCTTCCTCTTTGTATACTCCTCCTTGTGTTGACTCTGGCTCGATGTTTGGTCGGAGGAGTTATTTCCATAGTCGGAATGGCTCTCGTTTTCCGAGCAGAGCGATGATGTCCTGACTTCTGTGAATGTCGGGAATATTACAGTCGAATAAGGACGCTCGCAATGGAGGAGTGAGCTATTTCTTGCGTGGCTTCCCACCCTTGAGAATCAGGTAGAAGAAGTGGAAGGGCCGCAGGATCACACCTATCGCTTTGTAGATCAAAGAGACAAGAGGGTCTTCCTTGGCGGGTCTTGGAACCTCTGTGCTGTAGCCCTTCACCCTGAGCTGCTCGAAGGTTGGCGTGAAGGTTCTGGTTTCGGATTTGAGCTCGGAGCCTGTGTCGTATCGGGCGGTTATCTCGTATTCCTTCTGCTCCAGCGGAGTGTAGGGATGGTCTAGCCAGATGAGCTGGGAGGTCTCCTCTCCACCGTCGAGCCTGAGGTCTCTGGTCACGCTGTACATGACCTCGTCGCCGCTTCTCAGCCTCCAGCCCTTGAGAACGATTCCGGTGTCGGTCCCGTTGTGGAGGTTGAGGTATAGGGCGAGGTTGCTCTCGATCTGAACATCCACATCGAGCGCCATCGAGCTTCCCACTTCATGTGTTTGATTGTGCGTGTTGTTATTGAGTCTGGCGAGGAGAGTTGGGTCTCCAAGCCTGTATGGAAGCGGTATTAGATGGGAGAATCTCAGCTAACCTGTTTGGGGGAGTGTCCTGTGTGCCGTCTCACCTGGACTGATCGACAGTTGCAGTGATCTGGTGGTGCTGCGTTGAAGAAAGCGGCTCTTCATCTGGGCGTGGACGACACGGACTCGGATCGAGGCGGGTGCACGACCCACCTGGGCCACATTTTGGTGGGGAAGGCTCTCTCCCTCGGCGCGGAGTTCATCGACTACCCTAATCTTGTCCGGCTGAACCCAGATATCCCTTGGAAGACCCGGGGAAACGGGGCCGTGTGTCTTCGGATAGGGCTGGATGTCTCAGAGGTGGACGGGTTTTGGGAGGAGGCGGTGGCCACAGCCGAGGACTACATTGGGTTCACCGGGGAGCGAGACCTGGGTATGGTTCTCTACATCGGGGAGGATCCTCCTGAGGAAGCCAAGGAGTTGTCCCGTGTGGCGCTGAGGAGCATGGTCTCCCTGTCTGGGGTCCGACAGACGATCGAGAGCCTAGGGGTTCGTTGGCACGCCGTCGGTTCAAGGAGAGGGCTGGTGGGTGCCTTATCCGCTGTCGGGAACGTGCTCCTGGGGGTCGACCATACGTTTGAGCTTCTGGCGTATCGGACGCGTGAAAACTGGGGGGCCAAGAGAATGGTCGTGGAGGCGTCGGTCCTACAGCTTCAGGAGGATCCGTTGACCTTCGCCAACATCGATCCCGAGACGGGTAGGGTTTTGGTGACACCTCGGGGACTGGACCCTGTTCTGTTAGGGATTCGGGGTGATACGGCAGAGTCCGTTCACGCGGCCTTTGAAAGGGTCGATATCGGAGAGGAGCTGAGAGGATGGACCATCTTCGTCACAAACCAGGGCACTGGGAGCCACCTCGAGATCGAGAGAAGGATAGAGGATCTTGAGCCCTACGAACAGGTCCGGGTGGTGGGGACGCTGGCCAGGACTCCCAAGATCCTGGTGGGAGGCCACGTTCGGCTCAGCCTTCGGGACGACGGGGGAGAGCTGCTGGACTGCATGGCTTACGCGCCCTCCGGGCAGCTGTCCACGGTTGCCCGTCGTCTGGTCAAGGGAGATCTCGTGAGGGTCAGCGGGGGAGTGTTGCTGAAGCCCCAGGGGCTTACCTTGAACCTGGAGAGGATAGAGGTAGTTGAGCTGGTGGCGGAGACTCGCCGGGTGCCTCCCATGTGTCCCAGGTGCAGGCGGAGCATGTCCTCTCTTGGGATGGGCCAGGGATACGAGTGTCGGGGGTGCAGCTATCACATATCGGAGGTGTCTCCAGGCATCGTTCATCGGGGGCGAGATCTCTCTCCTCGGATCCTCCTTCCCCCCTACAGATCGGGGAGACACCTAACCAAGCCCCTGAAGAGGTACGGCCGACCCAACATCCGGGATGCTCCCGGCATCGGCTTCAAGCCTTGGACGAGCTTCCTCCTCGACTGATGCGGTCCGAGCTCTCAACTCTTAAGTAACCAGGCCGGGTTTGATTGTGCCGGAGGCACGGGGGAGAAGGGATGTCGGCGGACCTGACCATTAGGCTTCTCAAGAGCAGTCTCCAACAGCCGGTTATCGTAAAGCTGAAGGGCCACAGGTCGATACGAGGGGTTCTCGTGGGATTCGACGAGCACCTCAACTTGGTCCTCAGATCGGCGGAGTTCATCCACGACGAGCAAAGCCAGGAGTTGGGGGAAGTTGTCCTCAGGGGCGACAGCGTCATCTTCATCTCCCCTCCCTAGGCGATGTTCCTCCGCCCCATCCAATGTTTAAGGGGGCTTCAGGTTGTTACACGGATTGGGGCCGGTAGATCAGTCTGGTATGATCGCCACGTTGGCATCGTGGAGGTCGCGGGTTCAAATCCCGCCCGGTCCACCAAGGAACTGCATCCGATCTGCTTTCCTAGATACTCCGCTTGTTTTCCGTAGCCTCTACTACAGAAGGCTGCTGGAAGGATTCTGGGCCTGCAACCTCCTGAGTGCTTCGATCAGAGCCCTTGTGACAGGATTCGTCCTCCTTGTCAATCCGCTCTTCGGCTTGCTCAACATGGCGCTCGGCGTAGCAGCACTGGTTGCACGTAGAAATATCTAGGCCCAGAACCGGGACAGGTTCGGCACGGGGGGGCTAGTAGCAGTCGTTCCTCTGGCAGTGGGGGACGAAGTATCTCTCCCTGCACCCTTCCCAGAGGGCAAGGTCGCACTTCAGACAGATGTTCTTGTTGAGCACGGGGCAGAAGCAGAGATTGTCGGCGGCGTTGCAGATCTGGCAGCCCATTTCCTTGGACAGTTCATAGAACGGTGGGGATATGAATAAAGCTTCTATGTACACAGAAGTCCTGCAAGCTGCGTTCTAGGCATAGTCGCGGCGAGCTTCCGCCGTGGAGCAGCCGTTGGACTCGGAGAAAGAGGAGGGATTGGGAGTAGGGCTATGGCCTACAAGCCTAGGAGGTTCTCCATCTCCTCCTCGTGGTGGACTTCCTCCCCCATGATGTGCCTTATAGTGTGGAAGGTTATCGGATCCTTGCCCACGCTCATGAGGTCCTTCAGCATACCGTTGTAGACGTCTATGGCGCACCTCTCGGCCTCGGCGACCGCCTCAACCAAGCCCTTCAGATCCCTGGGGTCCTCGGGGATGTCAACCCTCCTGCAGTTCGCCTTCTCCACCAGCTCGTCGATGCTCCTTATGGGTTCTCCGCCCAGCTGGAGGATCCTCTCGGCCAGCTCCTCCTGATGCTCGAGCTCTTCCTTCGCCAGCTCCCTGAGCTTGCCAGCCACCAACCCCGCTTTCATACCCGTGGCCAGCTGAGCCCCGACCGTGTAGTAGTAGACGGCCAGCCACTCGTCCGCGTAGGCGGAGTTGAGTCTCTCTATGAGCTTCTGGATATCGTATTCCACGATCTCTCTGCCCTTCTTTCCCATACACTCACCACCATTGTTTCCACGTAGAGAAGACCACGGATCCTGCTTAAAGCGCTTCCCTAGGCGTTCGGCGGAAGGAAAAAAAGATATTCTGCTACGATGCGGGCGCAACAGACGTTAGAGGACGGTGTCCGGCGGAAGGGTGGCCCGTCAAACAAAGATAAACTCCCGGCCTCTGAGGTATGCTAGCGGGGGATACCGTAGCGAGACAGGGTCCTACAGGGGTAGGGTAGCCAGGTCTAACCCGCAGACCCAGGCGGAAGGCTCATACCTGGTTCAGCGAGAGACCCTGAGAGCGGTGACGCACCCCAGCACAGGGGTGTGCCGCAGGTTCAAATCCACCCCCCGCTACCATTCCATTCCTTGCGGAGGTGCATCTCGTTCCAATTCCTTCGGCCATTTTCATGAGCGGTTTCCCTGACCGAGTCATCAGAGGAACAGCCTTGGCGTCGACGAGAGATAGAGTCATTCCCAGATCAGAGGATCGTCCTCGGCACGGAAGTGCAGGCCCGATACGGGACCAAGATTAGGGAAAAAGGTGGGAGATGTCTCCGGGCCAGCGAGTTCCTCCACAAACAGAGTGGCCGTGCTGTTGCTCTCTCCCAGCACACGCGTCTCTGTGGCACCTCCATAGTAGAAGGCTTGAAGGTGGTATTCTCCGCTGCGGCAGCCGAGCCCGCCAACGACAGAACAAGAAAGCGCCTTCTCGAGACTCCCAGTTTGTGCTCTGAGGAGGCGGAGGGCATTTTCGGTTTACCGACACCGCATTTCAGACGATTTATGCCGAATTTATGGGTTTTTGGAAACGAATGTTCCGCCGTAAGGAGAACAAAGGTTCTGAAGAAGGCAAATAAGCACATAGATTCTGTCAGATTTGGGCCGCATGAAATCTATCGACGTCTGGAAGGCTCTCTCTAACAAGTCCAGAGTCGCCATCTTACGTGAGCTCTACCGGAAGCCCCGCAGCATGAAGGAACTGAGCGGAATTCTGGATCTAGGGACTTCCACCATCAGACAACACCTCGCCCAGCTCGAGCGCGCGGGCCTCATCACCTCCTTCGAGGTCAAGAGCCCCCGCGTAGGAAGACCAGCTCTCTACTATCGAGCCACGAAGGATGCCCCCCTCACCGTCTACCCCAAGCGAACGTATCTGCCGCTCTTGAGAAGCCTCCTAGGGAAGATGGTTCAGCAGGCAGGGGAAGACAAGACCAAGGAGAGCCTTCGTGAAATCGGATCCACTATGGCCGAAGAGATGATTCGCAGCATCGAGGTGGAGCAGAACATCCGTCAGTGGTCACTCCAACTCTTCAAGGAGGTTGTCGTCGAGAACTATTTCGCAGAAATGGGTGTGGAGCCTGAAGTTGTGTCAGTCACCGAGAACAGCATCACTTTCCAGGAAAACAATTGCGTCGTGCTCGATTTGGCCCTGCAGCATCCCGACCTGATCTGCGACGCCCTCGATGAGGGAGTGCACGAGGGATTGTGTCACGCCATGAACCCTTCCTGGAACATCAAGAAAGACCTCTGCGTGGGTCACGGAGACGAGATCTGTCGGTTCACGGTTACCACCGAAAGAGAGACCGAAGCCTAGAGCCTGTCCACGGCAGCAAGGAACATTTTTCCGAGTGACCCTACTCCTATCCTTGAGTTGAGGAGACACCAGATCAAGCTGAAGCGAGCGAAGGAGCTCATACGAAGGTCGTCGGAGCACTTCGCCGTCGATGTCCCCAAGCTGACCCGGGCGGAGAGCGTGGAACTCGACGGAATGGAGTTGCTCGTCGCAAACGATGTGCCCATGATTCTCGTGAACCATCAGTCCAACCTCTACATCCCCTTCCTTGGTGCTGTGGGCGACCAGGCGTCGTGCCCCTCCGTCACCGTGGACATGGGAGCGGTGCCTTACGTCGTGAATGGCGCCGACGTCATGGTCCCCGGTATCGTGGCCACAGACGACTTCGGCGAGGGTGATGTTGTCTGCATCAAGACGGAGAAGCACCAGAAGATCATTGCGGTGGGCCGCGCCATCAAATCGTCCGAAGAGATACGGAGGTCCCGTGGAGGAAAGGGAATAGAGAACCTCCACTACATAGGAGACCGCTACTGGAATGGAGTGAACGAGCTTTTCCCGAGATAGACCCCCCAGTGGCGAGCCGGAGGGTCAACACATAACAAATGCGCTACACGGAGCATAGTCGGCGTACTTTTCAACAGAATGATGGAATTATTATGAAGGGCCGTCCCGACATGACTTCTCGTACTATTCAGAATGTCGAGGAGGTTCGCCCCGAACCCAGAGAGTCCCCAGACGTGTTCGGGGTCC
>JAUWBL010000122.1 GCA_030601715.1 Candidatus Geothermarchaeota archaeon
GTGTACCTGTCCGAGCGAGTCTTGAGTCCCAATAGCTCCCCAGTCATCTGCCGTATCTCCGCGTCCGTGAGACCCTTGAACGTCTTGCCCACGATCTGGAAGCCCTCCCCGTCGGGGTCGTACGCGGCAAGGTAGTAGTCACTCAGCCAGCCTGTTCTCTTGCCGTGCCCCCAGTCAGAACCCAATATGACTAGGTCAAGCGCGTCTGCCTGCTTCACCTTTATCCAGTGCTTTCCTCGCCTCCCCAGCGAGTAGGGGCTCTCTAGGTTCTTCACCACTATCCCTTCGTGGCCAGCCCTCAACGCCTTCTCAAAGAAAGCTTGGGCTTCCTCCTGGCTGGAGGTGACGATCCTCTCCGCTAGAAGGTTTTCGGGGACCGCGTCCCGAAGGATCGAGTATCTATCTTCATAGGGCCTATCGATCAGGATCTCATCGTCTAGCAGGAGGACATCGAACAAGCGAAGAACAACGGGGATCCTGGACACTGCCTTCCCGATGTCTCTGATCCTTCCGAATCTCCTCATCAGATCTTGAAAGGGGAGAGGCCTTCCCTCAACATCGACCGCCACGACCTCACCCTCAAACAGTACACGATGTGAGTCGACTTCCGAACTCACCTTATGAGCCACGTCCCGCAGGCTTGCCGTCACGTCGGATAGCCTTCGCGAGAAGATCCTGACGGAGGGGCCCTCCTTGTGGACCTGCACCCGAGCCCCATCGTACTTGATCTCGACGCCAGCCGGGACCCCCGTCTCCTGCAGGGCCTCAGCGACGGAATCCGATGGAGAGGCCAGCATCGGCCTAATCGGATTGAACACTGTCATAGTCACGGACTGTAGGACCTCTTCCCCTCCTTGCATTGCGATCTCTGCGATCTCATCCAGCCCTCCAGAGATCATGTATGCGCGTCTGACCGACTCCAAAGTGGCGCCCGAAGCCGAGGCTATTGCACCCAGCACGATCCCTTCGACCGCTCCCATTCGAAGCTCTCCCATCAAGGTCCGCGACAGATATTGCCTCTCCTCCTGCGTCATTCGATTGTACAGTCCCTTCAAGAGGGACCTTTTCCGGAGGACGGAGCCTCTTCCTCGCGTAGCGGCTATCCTATGAAGAGTGTTCGTCACTTCGAGGATGGTGACACCTCTAGGAAAGGAGACGAGATACTGAAAAGGGGAAGACTCGACGGCCCTTCTGAGAGCCTCATACCCTAGGCCCAGCGAGACCTGTTCCTTCTCAGGAATCAGCCTTGAGCTCATCAACAGAACGCTGGGCCCGACCTCGCCCTCGTTGAGTCCTGTCAGGAAGCTTGCGATGAGTCTCTTCTTCTTGTTCGTGCTGGCTGTGTCCTCGAGTTCCTTGCACAGGGTGACGAATTCCCGAAAACTCGTCGCTGTTCTAGGTGGCAAGACTCTCATCGACTAGTCTGTCGAATGCGCCAATGAAGGGCTGGACCTCCTCTTGCGGCAGAAGAGCAGAACCCATCGTTCGACTTCCCTTCCCATAGCCTCCGTGATGAAAGGCTGAGGCTTCGATGATCGCTGAGACGGGAGGTCTCCTATCGTTCTGAATCATCCCCTCAAGCCTCTTCGGCACGCTACAGCATACTCTCGTCCACCCGTCCCCCACATCGCCCAAGCCTGGTACCCTAGCCTCCAGGGACATCAGACCTGCAATGTACTTGTCTCCATGTACGATACCCCGGAGGTTCCGGACTTGGTCCGCAAAGTCCGCGATGATCCCCGGACTCAGGCCGGAGAAAGAGTTTTTCGAGTCGAACCACTGGACGTTTGTGCGGGCGAACAGTCCGTCCCTCTCTAGCTCTCCTCTAACCTCATCAAACATCAGTTTCATCCGTTCTCTCGGAGCATCGGCCTTGGACCACAGCTGATCCAGGTCTCCGAACCGAAGCGATGTCACAGCGTCTACCGGTCCGTCTTCGTAGTAGCCAACTTGAGCGAGAGTCGTGACGCGCCTCCCCAAGGCCGCTCTCTCCCTGTCCAGCCCAGATACAGATACGAGGATCCTCTCTCTGTCCCGTACTATTTTTCTCGTGACGTCTCCTAGACGAGTTGCCTCCCGTTGAGCGAGGACATTCAGTGCGTCGCCTTGCACCTGCCCCGACCCGAGAACCGAGATCCAGGCCACTTCATTGACCTCCTTTCCGATGTTCCTCGCCACGAGGAAGCACAGTGAACTCGCCGACGTGGCCGTCACGCGTCGGAGGTCGAATCGATGGATCCTAGGCGCTCGTCCTTTAGCCTCCGCGGATGGATGTGGATCGAGGAGATAGACAGAGGCGCTGTCGGACAGGACCCGCTCCAGCATGTCTTCTCGACCTGACCCGAGGTCCACGAGGAGGACGAACTCGGCCCCGGTTTCTTCAACTAGCTCCACGTAGGGTGGAAAAACGTCGTCCAAACAGGCGATGTGATACTTCGTGCCGAGCTGGTCGAGGAGCCAGCTGATGATCGAGCACCCGCAGATCCCGTCGACGTGATCTCGGAAGATTATGATCCCTGTGCCCTCTTCTCTGTGGAGGTCCCGGTAAATGCGGGCAGATTGCTCTACGATTTCTCGCAGAGTTCCCCGACCGTTGCTCATTCCCGATTCTCACGAGGCATTCAACACTGACTTCGGGGCTCTCATCGAAGATTCTCGGTCGCCTAGCAACAATCCGATCAGAGACAGGACTCGGAGACACAGTCTTCTCGGCACTCCGCAAACTGCGGAGGACGGAGCGCGTGATACGAGATGCTGTCGAAGTTCATTAGAATCTGTCGAGGACACCCGTGCAACGTGGAGGGGGCACGTGTATCCTGGGACGGCCAAGAGCACTGTCTCACCGTCCTCGGACAATCCCCCTGTCCAAAGTTCGAAGGGATCAACGCAGCTTTCGGTGATGTCCAGAAACGAGAGCTCCAAGTCCAATGGGCCAACACGATCCAGAGCAGCCCTGACACAATTAACATATCGAAGCTTTCAAACCGGAGGCGTCCCAAAACAGGGTGGGTGTAGGGGCATCTGAGGCTGAAGGACGAGCTCTACGAGAGGATAGGGGAACGGGCATCTCTCGCCTATTCTACGATGGACATCATAGGCGACATAGCAATCGTGAAGATCCCCCGAGAACTGCTCAAATACAAAGAAGAGCTTGGGAAAGCAGTGTTGGACACACAGAAGAAGGTGCGAGCCGTCTACCAACAGGTTCAACCGGTCTCAGGCCAGCACCGAACGAGGCAACTCGAACTTCTGGCTGGAGAGTCTGGAACGGAGACCGAGCACAGGGAACACGGCTGCGTCTATCTCTTGGATGTCTCTCAAGTGTACTTCAGTCCGCGTCTCTCTCACGACCGAAAGAGGATCAGCGGACTGGTGGGTTCACGAGAAACGGTAGTAAATATGTTCGCAGGCGTCGGCCCCTACTCCATTCTAATAGCCAAGGAGCGTCCGCATGTTCAGATCTACAGCATAGACATCAACCCGAGGGCGGTCTGGTACCACCGTGTCAACTCGAGAAGAAACAAGGTGTACGACCGAATTCGAGTGCTTCAGGGAGACGCGAGGATCATCCTCAGAGAGTCGCTCGTCGGGATGGCTGACCGTGTCTTGCTGCCGTATCCAGCCCTCTCCCTCGAATCCCTACCTTCCGCCGTGGAAGGCTTGAAAACCAGAGGCTGGTTCCACATCTACTTTCATTCGAGCTACGCAAGAAGACAGGAGGAAGCCTTGGCGAAAGCAGAATCTATGGTCAGTAGCAGATTGCAGAACATAGACGTCAAAGTTCTGGAAGTGCACGCTGTCCATGTAAGGGAGGTTCAGTCCAGAACTTCACAGGTTTGTGTGGACGTTGAACTCAACAAAACAGCTTCTCGTACGTGATTGTTGGATGCGGATCATGGCAGGATCGAACCTTAAAAGCAGCGCCTTCTGAGATACGATGTTGACCAGGGGAAGAGAGGGAGGGTACTAGAAAAATACAGCACAGCGTTTGCCGAAGTCCGCCTGGCGCCATACGACTCGTCTTAACCGATTGCACAAACGGTGAATCGGGATACTCGAACGAATGCCTCTTTGTTCCGGATGTCTCGGCTAGTTCTCTCGAGGCTGTTGTATGAGATTAGTTTGCTCTGTCTGTGGACTACCCAAAGATCTCTGCGTCTGTGGAACCATATCGTCAGAACAGGTAGCTCTGAAGGTACGCTTGGAGATGCGACGGTGGAGCAAACCTACTACCCTCGTCGAAGGGATCGATTCCAAGGATCACGACCTTCGTGCTATGGCTAAGAAACTGAAAAAGTGGTGTGCCTGTGGAGGCTCGGCGAAGGATGGCGTCATCGTATTGCAGGGAGATCATCGGGAGAGAATGCCCGA
>JAUWBL010000183.1 GCA_030601715.1 Candidatus Geothermarchaeota archaeon
CGCGCGACTCGCGGGGTGCTGATCACGGAGACGAAGCACGGCCACGTATGCGCCAACTCGGGGGTGGACGCATCCAACATAGCAGAAGAAGACACCGTGTCGCTGCTGCCGGAGGATCCCGACGAGTCGGCCGCCCGGATCCGACGGGGGATAAAGAAGAGGAGGGGGATCGATGTGGCCGTCATCGTTGCAGACACCTTTGGGAGGCCCTGGAGGCTGGGCCACGTCAACTTCGCCATAGGAGTGTCGGGGATGAGTCCCTTCAGGGACTACAGGGGCCGGCGAGATCCCTACGGATACGAGCTGAGGGTGACGATGATGGCGGTCGCTGACGAGTTGGCTTCCGCGGCGGAGCTCGTCATGGGCAAGACCGGTGCGATCCCAGTAGCTATCGTCAGAGGCTACGATTTCCCCCGGGGGGAGGGAAGGGCGGCGGAGATGGTCAGACCTCCCGAGACTGACCTCTTCAGGTAGACCGTGTCGCCCGTCCCAAAGCTATTAATCGACCTGAGTATTACGCTGTTATGACAAAGAGATACGTTCTTCCCAAGCTACCATACAGCTACGACGCCCTCGAGCCCACCATCATCGAGGAGATAATGCGTCTCCACCACGGCAAGCATCACCAAGGATACGTCAACGGAGCCAACGCGGCCCTAGACAAGCTGGCGGAAACGAGAGAGACCGGCTTCAGCGGCGTCGACACCAAGGGCGTCGAGAGGGACCTGGCCTTCAACGCCTCGGGACACGCCCTCCACACCGTGTTCTGGCCCAACATGAGCCCCAAGGGCGGAGGAAAACCGGGCGGATCCCTCGGGGACCGGATCGACGAGGACTTCGGGGGCTTCGATGCTTTCAAGCAGCAGTTCGGCGCGGCCTCCAAGACGGTCGAGGGCTCCGGGTGGGGCATCCTCGCGTACGAGCCCCTCTCGGATCAGTTGATCACCCTGCAGGCGGAGAAGCACCAGAACCTGACGGCTCAGGGAGTGACGCCTATCCTCGTCCTCGACGTGTGGGAGCACGCATACTACCTGCAGTACAAGAACGACCGGGGATCCTACGTGGACAACTGGTGGAACGTGGTCAACTGGGACAACATCGAGAAAAACCTCAAGAAGTTTCTTCGATAGGAGGACCTCAACAGGCGGTCATCCGCCCTCCCTATTTCTTTGTCACATGAGAACTGAGTCTCGAAACAGCCGAGGAGGCTAGATCTCCCACTTCCTCGGGTCCTCTTCCTTCGGCTTCTCGGGTTCACGAGAGTATCTGAGACGAACGAACTTCGGACAGCTCTGCCACGACCTGAGGACGGTGCACCGCTTCCCATCGATCTTGCAGAAGACGCCCCTGAGAATGGGGCAGTTGTGGGTTGGAACCGGGAGGTGGGGCGTAGACATCTGCCGTGACCTCCAATAATATCCGGGTACATCGTGATAAACACTGTCTGGGGTTGATGGGAGAATCGTTTGCTGGATCCACTCAATATTTTCGGTTGTGGGACCCAAGATCACTAACGAGAAGTTGAAGGAGATGCGAAGATGAAGGTGAAGTTTGGAGTGAAGACGGGTCAGGGAGGGTACGACTATTCGACACTGAAGAGGTTCTGGATGGAGGCCGACCGCCTCGGCTATCACTCAGCCGTCCTCTACGACCACTTCTACTCCATGTCTCAGCCCTCAACCAAGGACAACCTGGAAGCCTGGACCACGGTCGCGGCCCTAGCGTCCGAAACCGAGAACATCAGGATAGGACACCTCGTCCTGTGCAACTCCTATCGACACCCCTCCCTCTTGGCCAAGATGGCTTCAACCCTGGATGTCCTAAGCGAGGGGAGGCTTGAGTTCGGCATCGGAGCCGGGTGGTACGAGGAAGAGTACCGTGGGTACGGTTTCCCCTTCCCACCAGCCTCGGTGAGGATCCGACAGCTCGACGAATCCCTCCAAATCATCAGGAAGATGTGGACGGAGGACCGTACGACCTTCCGAGGGAAGCACTACACCGTCGTCGACGCCATATGCAATCCGAAGCCCTCGCAGAAGCCGCATCCGCCGATCATGATCGGTGGGGGAGGAGAGAAACTGACCTTGAGGGTGGTGGCTAGGCACGCAGACATATGGAACTTCGGATGGGACATGGATCCGAAGGAGTTCGGGGAGCGCCTTGAGCTGCTGGAGGCCCACTGTGACAGGGTCGGCCGAGATCCCGAAGACATAGAGAAATCCCACAACAACGTGATCTTCATCTCCGAAGACGAAGCTGAGGCGCAGAGGATGGTGAGAGATCGGGCCAAGCGGAGAGGCATAGCCCTAGAAGAGTACAGAAGGAAGCTGGAGCATGCTGCTGTAGGAACGCCGGAGGCATGTATCGACATATTCGAAATGTATGGGGATGTGGGGGTCACCTACTTCTTCCTCACGTTTCCCAACCTCCGGGACTTGGAGCCGTTGCGCCTCTTCGCGAGGAAGGTCATGCCCGCGTTTCGATAGGGAGCCAGGACAGCTTTCTCCGGGAGACGTCCTGGGAGACATCCTTCATCGATCCGAGTAGCATAGAGCCTCCTTCGTCTACCCTCTGGGTGTGTTTGAATACGAACCCATTCATCAAGGCGTGAGTTACCCACCCCTGAAGGGTTGTGGGCTTCCTGCTTCGATGACGGTGCTTGCCGAAACCGCGATGGGTTCCCGTAGAGGCACCATCTCCACAGGCGTTGCTTCGGGCCACCCCAGCCCTAGTCCCCTCTCCAATATGTTGAGGGATGCGTTGTAGTCCCGATCCAGAACCCCATGGCTGTACTCCTGCGATGTTCCCCGTGGGTTCACCTTCACAACCGTCCCACCAGCCCTCTCAGCCTTGTAGGACAGCATCTGAAGGAACTTTCCCCATGAGGCATCCAATATCCGCCCAGCCAGCCTTCGGTTTCTGGCCATCCCTGAAACGTTGAGATCCTCCACAGCCACCAAGCCATAGCTCTTGGC
>JAUWBL010000085.1 GCA_030601715.1 Candidatus Geothermarchaeota archaeon
GGACCCCGTTACCTATCAACTGGTGACCCACATACTCGCGGAAGAGGTCGAACACGAGGAGAGGTTCCAGACTCTCCTTGGCAAAGCTCGCTAGAGACAGACCCCACCCGGCCTTCGCCCCCTATCTTTTTAGAACTCTCAGAGCCCCTTCCAGGGTTGTAACAGCTGGCTGTCGACGGATCCCTTCAGATTGATGTAGATCCTCTCCCCACAGGGACACAGTTGCGGATGGTCGAGAAACGCCGGGAGCATCCTCATGCCTCGGTCGGAGAGACTGTGCTCCAGCCGACGAGCCTCCTTGTGAGCCTCCTCCCGGTCCATCCCGAGCTTCTCCGCGAAGAAGACCTCCAGCAACCTGTGCTTGTTGAGGACAGACCTCGCTGACTCCTCGCCAACAGAAGTCAGCCTGACTCCCCGCCACTTCCTGTAATTCACAGACCCTTCCTCCATCAGCTTCTAGACCATCTCGGTGATTGTAGTGGGGGCCACTTCTACATGCCGCGCGATATCGGTGACGCGGGCCGATCTGATCCGCCGCTGAAAGATGGAGCATATGGTCCGGAGGCAGTCCTTCGGATGAGGACTGGTTATCGACAGTGTTTCCTCTTGGATACGGAGTATTGAATAGTACCATATCCGTCGTGATAATAGGTTTTAGGTACTCCTAAACCTTAAAGCCTCAGGGCTCGACACCTAGTCATAGATAACAGCGTTATGTTACCGAGATCCACAGAATGATCCTCTTCACCATGCAACTAGGCCCCGTGACCGTCGCCAGCTTCCTCATAACCTTTCGGGAGGCACTTGAGGCCGCCCTCATAATCGCAATCCTCGTCGTC
This sequence comes from Candidatus Geothermarchaeota archaeon, assembly GCA_030601715.1. GTDB lineage: Archaea > Thermoproteota > Nitrososphaeria > Geothermarchaeales > JAUWBL01 > JAUWBL01. Next base: position 840 of record JAUWBL010000085.1, read on the forward strand.
TATCTCAGGAAGATTCACAAAGCCGAGCTGAACAGGTACGTGTGGCTGGGATCCGCGGGCGCCGTGGCGGTTAGCCTTCTCCTAGGCGCCCTAGTCCTTACCATCTATGGAGGACTCGAGGGGCCCGTGGAGAACCTGTTTGAGGGCGGGGCCTCGATCACAGCCACCGTCGTCTTGACCTACATGATCTTCTGGATGGCCCGCAACTCCAAGAGGATTAAGAGTGCGCTGGAGCAGAAGGTCGACATCTCCATCTCCACCGGTGCACTCTTAGGCATCGCGATCCTGGCTTTCGTTGCGGTCTTCCGAGAGGGCTTGGAGACGGTCCTCTTCCTCACCGCCTTCTTCTTCCTTGAGCCGGGAGAGACCCTGATAGGTCTGGCAGCTGGGGCCTCCGTCGTCGTCGCCCTCGCAGTTCTGCTGATGAGGGGCACCGTACATCTGCCCCTCAAGACCTTTTTCATGTTCACCAGCGTTCTACTCCTGATCCTTGCCGCCGGTCTTTTCGGCTACGGGGTCCACGAACTCATAGAATACGGCGAGGCGTCAGGCATCGACATCGGCTTCCTCGGGCAAGAAGCCTTCAACGTGAACCCTGCTTCCATCGACGACCCCCTCCACGAGAAGGGTGCCTTGGGCTCCATCCTCAAGGCTCTGGTGGGTTACGACGGCAACCCCGAGTGGCTGAGGGTAGGAGCCTACCTGGGATACTGGCTGGTGGTAGGTCTCTACCTGGTGGGAACCTATTCTCCCTCCCTCATCCCTGGCTTCTTGCGCACCACGAAGCCCAGAGCAGAGCTCCAAGACAACGTTTGAAGGTCGGCGACGACAGCGTCTGATCAGGGCATTCCACTGCGAGGCCCTATCACAAGACAGTCTGCTTTCTCAGAAGCGGTAACGCGCGAGGACGTTACTCAGAAATGATATGACCTTCTTATTAGAGGGACCATCTCAGCGAGTTGTTGAGGCTTGGATGACAACGAACACAGGCATGAGGACAAGCGTGCTCATCTCCGTCACCGCCGTCTTGGGAGCTATCGCCGCCGTCATCTCCTTCATGAAGCTGGAGATCCCCTTCCCCGTTCTCTACTGGCTTAAGGTTGACGTTGCGGAGATCCCGACGGTGGTTGCCTTCTTCCTCTTCGGCCCCCTCCCAGGGGTCCTGACCGCTACTGTTCACTGGCTGGTGCTCAACACGAACGCGACGTTCCCCGTCATAGGTCCCCTAATGAAGTTCTCAGCGGTTCTCTCCATGATCCTAGGTTTTCAGATTGGCACTGCCATCTACAGAAGGCTGATGGCCGGGCGCGGCTTGGGAGCTGTGATCCTGTCGATGTTTCTGTTCGGCTCTATCGTAAGAGTCGCAGTGACGACGGTGGCCAACATCATTCTGATCAGCGTCCTTTTCCCAAGCTTTCTGGACGAAGCGGGAGTTCTTCTTTCCCGTGTGGGGTTCCCCTTGGCTTCTTCCCTGGAGATCCTGCTCTGGACCCTCTTGATCACGGGTTTCTACAACATCTTTCACGTCGTTGTATCCATCATCCCGACGTATCTAGCGGTGCCAGCCCTCGTCCGGTTGTTGCCCAAGAGGATAGTTGTGAGCCCGTGGCTGTATTCGCTCTCCAAAAAGATGGACAGCTAGCGTCCGCTGAGCTCAGAAAACCTCGGATATGTCTGGGCGGGCCCCTTTCTTCTCCTTGTTGTGCCTATAGCATAGGAACTCGCCGTCGTCGTAGATCACGGCGGGGTCGTCGCACAGGTCGCAGGTTTCTCCCTTGATCTTCCGGGACAAAGTGAACCACTCCCACTACAGTAGTCGACTGTCCCTCTCCCTTTTCCGGCTTTCGATCCTTTTGTCGCCACAGAAACGGAATCACTGAAAGAGACATAACGCCCTATCGAGAGTTCATTCTCGTTCAGCATGAACCCTGACTCCTCCAACCTCACAGACTTCCTCCTTGAAAGCATGAAGCTGAAAGACATCCCTCGAACCGGATGGCGCCGCATCGGCATACCAACGGGCGAGAGCGTAGCCGACCACGTCTTCGGCGTAGCCCTCCTCGCCTACGTGCTGGGTGACGCTAGGGGAATAAACAAGGGAAGACTAATCAAGATGGCCTTGGTCCACGACCTGCCGGAGGCTCGGACCGGCGACATCCCCCCATCTAGTGGGTCGAACCAACAGGAGAAGTTGATCAAGGAGTCTCGAAGCATGCAGGGGATCGTGAAGAGTCTACCCGCTGGCCTCAGAGAGGAAGTCTCGGATCTCTGGCGGGAATACGCCCTCGGAGAAACTCGAGAGGCCAGCTTCCTAAGGGAACTCGACAAGCTTGAGATGGCGTTCCAGACCCTGAGATATGAGAAGAGCCATCCCAACCTCAAGCGCAAACTGAAGCAGTTCTGGACGTCAGCGGGAGCCATCGTTCGCGACGCCGACCTCAAAGAGGTGCTCAACTGGCTGTCTCGACGAGGCACCTGATCACGATGCCCTTGTGCCATCGTTCGTTCCGTTGAAACCACAGATGGACAGATCGGAGTCCATCCCTCTTCTTATTCAGGTGGGTTTTCATTCCTAGTGTCCGTAACATGGGCATCTACGGTTCGAAGTATCGGGCCTCAGAAGAGTTCCTACGCGCCAAGGAGAGGGTACAAACCGTAGTCATTGCCTTCTCCATGTTGGGAGGGTTCCTCATGACGGCGGGAGGCGTGGTCGGACTGCTGAAGGCCACCGAGAACCTGACGTCCTTCGTCGAGGCCCTAGGAGAGAACCAGATCTCCTACGCAGGAGACTCCATGATCCGAATGTGGATCACAGGAATCCAGTGGACGGGCCTCGACCCGACGAACACGGGCATTCTCCTACTACTCTCTTGGATCGGTGTGGCCAGCGGGATCTTGGTGATGAGCTTCTCAATCCTGCTCCTCGTTAGGCCCGTCCAAAGAGTTGCCTGGGGGATTCTCATCGTCGCTGCCTCGTTAGCCAGCTTAGCCGGCCTTGCAGGCTTTGTCCTGGGGATAGCCCTGGGGGTCGCTGGCGGGTTCCTCGCCATGAGCTAGGCGGCCCTCACCCTTGGCTCTGGCGAGGATACTCGAACTTCTGTCTTTAATGTCTGGTCGCATCTCCTCTCTAACGAAAGGTGAGGCCTGATGGTGTGGATCGAGACCATAGAGCCCGGCGAAGCCAAGGGTGAACTGCGAGAGGTTTACATGGACATAGAGAGGCGCCGAGGGAAGGTGGCCAACATCTTCAAGGCCCACAGCCTGAAGCCGAGGGTGATGAGAAGCCATCTCGAGCTCTACCTCTCCATTCTCTTCGGCCCATCGGGACTCAGACGGAGAGAGAGGGAGATGGTGGCGGTCGCCGTGTCCCAAGCCAACGGTTGCTCCTACTGCGTCGACCATCACTCCGAAGCCCTAGCCAGATACGTGAAGGACAGGGGCTTCGTCGAGGCCTTGCGATCAGGACTACCACGAATAGAGAGCGAAAGGGACGAAGCCGTTCTGCAGTTTGCAAGGAAGTTGACGAACTCCCCAGGAGAAATGGTAGAGGAAGACGTGAACAGGCTGAGAGAAGCCGGCCTTGGAGACGAAGAGATCTTGGATCTAACCCTCGTCTCGGCCTACTTCAATCTTGTAAACAGAATCGTCAACGCCTTGGGCGTCGAGGCCACACCAGATGAGTTGAGAGGCTACAGGTACTGACCCTCACATCAGACATCTAGCCATTTGGTCTCTACGCGAGAAGAAGGAGAAGGCATCACAGGACCCGCTTACAGAAGACTGCCCAGGTACACGAAGAATGGCGTCGTGACCAAGCTGATGACCGTAAGGGAGGTGACGACAGTTGCCGCGAGGTCTCTGTCCAGGCCGAAGTACTCCGCATAGATTATGTTGTTCACCGCGGGAGGCATGCCGGAGTGTATCAGGAGTACAGCTCCCCAGAGGCCGACCGAGCCGAAAACGCTTAGGAAAAGAAACATCATGATGGGAACAGCCGCCAGACGAATTGCAGCGGCTGTGGCGACGCTCTCGAACATCCGTCTGTTGATTGATCTTCCCAGGTTCAGCCCCACGAAGATGAGGGCTATGTACAGAGTCCCCTGACTCACGAGGGCGAGCGGCTGCTCCAACCAGGGCGGGAACTGGATCCCCAGCAGTACGACCACGACACCGACGAGTCCGGCGCCGAAGCCGGGGAACTCGATAATTCTTCTGACCGCTGGACGTACCCCTCGATTCTCCTCGGAGTGGTAGGCGGAGAGGGGGAAACCAATGAACATCACGATAAGCATTGAAACCAAGAAGATTATGGAGGAGTAGGCCAACCCGTCGAGGCCGAAGAGGGCGAAAACCACCGGGAAGGGAAGGTAGAGCGCGTTGGGAAAGGAGTTGACCATCAGAAAGGACCCCCTCGTGCCCCTCTCCATCTTCACCCTCCGTGAGGCCGCGAAAGCCAGCAGGAAAGAGAACCCATACATCAAGAGGGTGGCGGGGACCAGCTCCGAAAGAACCCCGACCTCAACACCTAGCAGCCCCTCGAAGGCCGCCACGACCACGACCGGCACCAGAACGTAGATTAGAAGGTTGGATAGCCCTCTCTCCACGGCTGACGATCGCTTCGTAGCCCATCTCAGCAGGATGCCGACAAGGATGAATAGGTAGACAGCGAGCAGACGGTCGAGCATCCCAGCCTCTCCATCC
>JAUWBL010000215.1 GCA_030601715.1 Candidatus Geothermarchaeota archaeon
TGACCCCCCAAGGAGCGAAGGAGGAGCTTATGAAGCTAACCGGGATCGGCGAGTACTCCGCCGGGATCATCAGCCCCTACCCCTCCTTCCCCTTGGATGTCTGGAGCGTCAAGATCTTCGCCGAAGTCTTCGGCCTCGAGATCGGCGAGCGGCCCAGGGAGGAGATCCCGAGCGTGAAGCGATACGCCAGGGAGGCCTTCGGCGAGTGGAGGCACTACGTGTTCCTCTACGTCCTACACGACCTAGAGAACCTGGGCCTCGAACAGCAGTAGCTTCAAAACATTCAGACCTCAAGGCCGTCTTCCCCCACCTCACAGACTTACTAGGTTGGACTCATCCCTGTCCGTTGCGAACACCCTTCGATTGCTTTAACTACCCCTTGGAGGCAATTCTCCATCGGAGAGGCTACCGAATGGTTGAAGCCGACACCATTGGAGGGTACGTCGACCGCATAGGCTTCGGCCGCTTCCAAACGAAGCTGCTCTTTGTATGCGGAGCCGGCTGGCTGGCCGACGCCTGGGAGGTCGTGCTGGTCGCCTTCGTCCTCCCCGGAATCGTCTCCGAGTGGTCTCTCTCAGGCGGCGAGGCGAGTCTAGTAGCCAGCTCCATCTTCATAGGGATGCTCCTCGGAGCCTGGTTCTGGGGCTCCGTCTCCGACTACGTGGGGAGGAGGTTCGGCTTCCAAGCCACCGTCCTCATCGACTCTGTGTTCGGCCTCCTCTCAGCCCTCTCCCCCAACTTCTTGGTACTGGCCTTGCTCAGAGGGCTAACCGGATTCGGGGTGGGAGGAACCCTCCCCGTGGACTACTCGATCTTCGCCGAGTACCTACCCACAGAGAGAAGAGGACGATACCTCGTCTACCTCGAGAGCTTCTGGGCCCTCGGAACCGTCGTGGCCGCGGGCATCGCCTTCCTAGTGACGGGGGCCTTTGGTGCCACTCCTGGTTGGAGATATCTTCTAGCGATTTCCGCGGCCCCCGGCATCGTGATCTTTCTGGTGCGACGCTACATCCCCGAGTCTCCTAGATATCTGGTGCTACAGGGCCGGCGAAGCGAGGCCCGGGAAGTCCTTAGGCGTGTCGCCGCCGAGAACCAAGTCGAGGTCGAGGTGGGCGAGATCACGGCCGAGGTGAGGACGGCGAAGTTCACGGTCTCCGCCCTTTGGACAAGCCGGTTCGTCAAGACCACCTTCATGCTCTGGATAACCTGGTTCACCATATCCATCGGCTACTATGGCGTAATGATCTGGTTGCCCGGGATCTTGGCGGAGCGGCTGCAAGTGCCATTTCAGCGAGCCTTCTGGTTCTTTTTCCTCATGGCGCTCGCCCAGCTCCCCGGCTACTTCTCCGCGGCCTATCTCATCGAAAAGATCGGCAGAAGGTGGACGTTGGGATCCTATCTGGTGGCGAGCGGGCTTTTCACCTATGTCTTTGCCCAGATCACAGGATTGACCAACGTAGTAGGAGCAGGTGTCTTGATGGCGTTCTTTTCACTGGGCGCTTGGGGTTGCCTCTACGCCTACACTCCGGAACTCTACCCCACTGAGATCCGTTCCACGGGGATGGGCTGGGCCGCTGGGGTGACCAGGATCGGCGGGATCCTCGCCCCCTTCTTGCCTGCTCTTCTAACCTTACCCTTGGCGCTGCTGGTCTTTGGAGGAGCGTTCGTGGTGGGCGGAGTGGTTGTAATCGCTTTGGGTAGGGAGACGATGGGTCAAGCGCTCTTGGAGACCGCCAAGTAGCCTTCGATCTCTGTGATCGGCCCTTCTGCAGGCCGGGTCTTCAGCTGTGGAAGGTCTCTGTTCGTGGTTCTAGGCTTTTGTCCTTGCCTTCTGAGTCCGCCACTCCTCGATGATGTCCGCCGTCTTCCTGACATCCGCCATGTAGACATCCTTCAAGTACGCCAGCCCCTCCTCTTGATCCTTCTGGGTGAAGGCTTCGACGGCGTCCTCGGGAACGATGATCTGATATCCTCGGAAGAAGGCGCTTGCTGCAGTGTGACGGTCGCATATGTTGGTGTGAAGGCCCGTGATGATCACCGTGTCCACACCCATGTCTCCGAGCAGGTTGTCGAGCCCTGTTCCGTGGAAGGCGCTGTAGACCCTCTTCTCCAAGACATAGTCCGTCTCGGCCGGCTTGAGCTCGGGTATGACCTCTGCTCCCTTGGTTCCCTTCATACCGTGAGGACCCCACCGCTTGAGCTCGTGGTCCACGGGAAGATGTGCGTCGTTGCAGTAGACCACGGGGACCTCGTTCTTCCTGGCTTCCTCCACGAGCGTCTTTATCTTCGGTATTATGGGGTCTGCTCGTTCACACCTCAGCTCGCCGGTGACGAAGTCGTTCAACATGTCGACGACCAACACAGCCTGCTTCAATCCATCCTACCTCCAAGAACAAGGTAGACTGACTTCGTTCTGTATAAGACTTAGCGGGTTACTCACGACTACGTCGGCTCCCTCATCCCTGATTCGAGGTAGGATTCAATTATCCCCTCGACTCGTTGCTTTCTCGTAAATCGATGCCAGAAAAAGGTTATCGAAGGTACTTCGAGG
>JAUWBL010000013.1 GCA_030601715.1 Candidatus Geothermarchaeota archaeon
GACGACGATTGTCTGACTGTGTCGGGAGCTGTGCTTCAGAACCTTGACGAACCTCTCGACGTTGTTAGGGTCCAGATGAGCGTCTATCTCATCGAAGAGGTATATAGCGCCCTGTTCCACTTTCTGAAGCGCTAGCAGAAAGGCTACGACGACTATCGATTTCTCTCCTCCGCTCAGAGATGTCATCTCGACCATGGGTTTTGATGGAAACTGCACCATGACGGCTATGCCACTGTTGAGTATGTTGTCCATGTCTTCGATCTCGAGCCACGCCTGTCCTTCAGGGTGCATCTGTTGGAATACCTCTGAGAATCTCTCGTTGACCGCGTGAAAGGTTTCCAGGAACAGCCGTTCCTTCTCGTTGTCTATGGTCTGTATGAACAGCAATATCGAGTTGCGCTCTCTCTCCAGCTCGTTTCTCCTTACCGAAAATCTCTTGTAAACTCTGATCTTCTTTGTGTAGCTTCTTCGGGCGAGGGGGTTGACAGAGCCTATTCTTTGGCTTTCCAGTTCCAGCATGTCCGTGAGTTTCTGAGCATATTCAGGGTGCTCAATCGGGAGGGGGTAGCCAAAGCCAAGAGCCTCAATCTCATCTACTAACCTGTCAACCCTCTCCTTGAGCGACGCCTTCCTCTCTCTGATCCGAGCGATTCTGCCCCACAAGGGTTCAAGCTCCTTCTCTGATCTGGATAGTTCGGCCTGGAGAGCGAGGATTTCCTCTTCCTTCTCTGAAATCTCTTTCCGGATGCGTGAAACCCTCTTTTCCAAGCCCGCAATTCTCTTCCCTAGGCCCATGATGTTCTCCGAGATCTCCCGTTCTTGAGATTTTCTTGAAGCTAGGCGTCGCCTAGTCCTTGTGATGTCTCTTCGGATCTCCCTGATCTTTTCAAGTTTGAGCTGCAGGTTACCGTGGTAGGCTCTTCTGATCGAGTCCTGTAGTTGCGTCATCCTCTGTCGAATCGACTCGTTCGATATCCCTAGGACGGAGATCTCGTGTTCGATCTCAACCCTTAGTCTCTCAAGCTGATCTATGGTGTTATCCATCTCCACGAGCGTCTCCGCTCGGCTCCTTCCATCGATCTCGGAGACCTGGCCCAGCAACTCCTCCATCTCGCTATCCAGTTTCTCCTCGCTCTCAAGGATCTCGCTCAGAGACGCTGCCAGGGCTCTGATCCTCTTCTCCACGGTCTTCGAGATCCTCTCAAGAGTCCTGAGATTCGATCGGAAGGCTCTAATTGTCCCCCTCGTGTTCTCAAGCGCCCTGATCCGGGACACCAACTCCTGCCCCACTTTCTTGGTCTCGTTCTCGAGATCCCGGGCGTCCTTGTTCCGAATCTCGATCATTTCAGAGAAGTTTGCTAGAGCCATCCGGATGTCCTTCAGGTTCATTGCTCCACCGCGCCGAAGTGGAATCGCTAGGGCGCCTATGCCCGTAGATAGCATACCTCTTCGAATGTGGAACCGGCCCTGTTGGTCGATTGCCGGGATACCTGAGGTGGCGATATTTATCCCCTCCTGGAGATCCTTAACGACCACGGTGTCGCCCAGCAGTTCCTTCATCATGGGACGGATCCTGTCGCTCATCTTGAGCCTGCTGAGCAACTGGTTCTCATCGGGAGTCTTCGAGTCTTTGCCAGCGTAGTCGTCCAGCACCAAGACGGAGATCTCCCTCTTCAGCTTGCCTGCAAGCTCATACGCTTTCTTAGCCCCTTCCCAGTCCTCCACAACCAGAGAATGCCAACGATCCCCGCACACAATGCTGCACAGTCTCTTGTTCTCCGCAGATGCTTCGACTAGGTCTTCCACTGTCCCCAGAACACTAGGTATCAGCCCTCGCCTTGCCACGTCAGCGACCTTCTTCACATCACGTACTCTACGACCGACCTTCTCCCTGAACTTCTTCTTCACTCTGATTCTTTGTTCGATATCCATTGCTTTCTTGAGGACTTTGTCTGCCCCGACGATCTCTTTGTCGATCCGTTTCTTCCTCCGTTCCAGGGAGAGGATCCTCTTCCTGATGTCACTGACTCGTTGAGCTTCCTCGGCTCTCCTTTCACGCATTTTTTCGAGGATGGATCGGATGCTTGCCTCGCTACCTCGAAGGATTTCCAGACGGTTTCTCGCACCGGCCAATTCCAGTTCAGCGATCTCTCTCCTAAGGGCGCTCACCCTTCTCTCGGCTTCCCTTTGAATGCCTCGAGAGAAGAGGTCATCCTTGATGGAAGCTTTTCTTTCGGCGAGGGAGATCATCGCCTCCTTCTCCTGTTTGGTGGAAGCTAGCTGGGCCTCAGAGTCTTCCTTCTTCTGTGTCAGTCTGGCGACTAGCTTTTCGTTGGCGTCTATCTCCTTGTTCATCCCTGAGATCTCCTCATGGGACAGGTGCAGAGATCTTCGGTCATCGTCCGCCGCTCTCTGGAGTCTCGACTCGTCATTCAAGAGACTCTCGATCTTTTCCTTCTCTCTCGTGACCAACCATCGGGTTCTCCCAAGCCGGGATTTCAGCTCCGTTCGAAGTTTTTCGAACTCCAGAAGTTCCCGTCCGCCCCTCTCTTGAAGGAATCGGTTCAGCTCTTGCACATCCTTGCGGAGGGCGCCTAACGTCCGAGTTGTGTGAGTCTTCTGCCCGCGCCTTTTCTCCATCGCAGTGGTTTTCTCGTCCAGCTCCTCATCGAGTGCCTCTGTCTCATCTAGAAGGAGGTCCACCTCTAGTGTTCGGGTGGCGGCGGTGAGCTTACGTAACTGAAGGTCCGTTTCCGTCTTGCGAGAGGCCAGTGTGGCCTCTCTGAAGAGGCTGATCAGGTTTCCTCGTATCTCGTCTATCTTGGCTACCGCGATGCTGAGCTTCAGGTCAGCCTCTTCCAATGTCTTTAGGGCGCTGTTCCGCTTCTCATCGTACACGGAGAGTCCCACTATGTCCTCTAACAGTTTCCTTCTCTCAGAGGGCGTCATCTCGGCCGTCTTTATGATCGTGCCTTGAGCCAGATACCGGTAGTTGATCGGCTCGTTTGGCCGCGTCAGCATTGAGCCTACATAATCTCTTCGCCTCACAGACCTCCCGTTGACATAATAGCCTATCTTCCCTGAGTTGGTGATCTTTCTCTTGAACCTGATTGTGTTTTCACCGGATTCATCGGAGAAGTACAGTGTTACAGAGCCTTCGCTGTTTGAGGCTCCTCCCGGTTCCCTTCTTATGAGTTCTGAGAAAGTCGAGGCCCTCAGAGCACGAGGCCTGAACTCCCTCAAGCCAAATAGGATTGCCTCAACTATGTTGGACTTACCGGACCCGTTGGGGCCGGTTATGACAGTGAGCCCCTTGCTGAGGTAGATCCTCGCAGTTTTGTAGGTCTTGAAGTTCCTGAGACGAAGCTCTTGAATGTACAAGTTCGACACCAAAACTAGCCTACGAACAGCGGTCCGACGGCGTACGGAGGGCATCTCAGGAAATATCTCTACTCTGTATCGCTGGTCGAGGGGCGGAAAGTCATATCCACCGACGTCGTGGACCTAGTTTCTTCATTTCCCGAGATCGGATGCAAGGCTATGGGGGAGCTGATCCACAAAGCTCCATCACGCGTTCAGAGATAGCACCAACCGCAGACTCCTTGACTGCCTTTCCGAGACAGTGGTAGTCTCGATATTCTTCAAGCTGATCCGAGTAGCCTAGCCATGAGCTTTGAAAGGGTCCAGAGCTCGACCGCCATGCCTAGAATCAGGCTTCCGAAGGCAAACATCATGGCAGTGAACCAGTGCTTAGAAACCAGCTCATCGGCGAAGGAGATGGCCTCGGACATGCTCTCCCTGAATCTCTCTAGGCATGCCCTAGACTTCTCGGGGATAGCTCCCAGCTGCTCTCGAATCTCCCCAACAAAGAGTGTCTCGAAAGACACGTCTGCTCCGTTGGCAACCGATCTCAGCAGATAGGTCTGGTAGTTCAGTTGTGATGTTTGTTTATCTTCCGTCAGGTACGTCCGGTAGGCTCGGCCCATTTCTTGGGGGAGCGATCAATAAGCCATTGAATTGAGGTGGAGCGAGCTCGATGGCTATTCGTAGCGCAAAACCGACAGCTTTCCCCTGGAGATGTCAGAGACCGGCCAACTGTGCTGCCTGCTGAAGTGTTCTTGTGATTCCCTTCCAATGACTTCCCGTCCAGTAGACCTTCCCGCACTGGTTGCATACCCAGATCCGATCATCAGCAGTCTCCACGCGCTGATCTGCCAACGCGGAAACGCTTTCCCTTTCGGTCTCTGTTAGAAGTGCATTGCACGTTGTGCATCTTCGAAGCCTTCGTTTCAAGTCGGTGTCTATGTAACCCGTCTTCATCAACTGGGCGAGTCGTGCGTGTCGAGTGACTCCGCGAGTGAAGGCGGCCTCGACCCCAGCTCTCAACGACTTCTTGTAGAGGGTCGAGTCGGAAGTCAGAAGTATCCTTCCTTGTTTCATGGCGAGTTCCATAATGCGTTCGTCCGCCTCGTCCCCGTTGGAGAAATAGACGCAATCGTAGCCCAGTATCCGAAGCCATCTGGCGAGGTCCCCGTTCATCTCGTCCGCGACGAACTTCGCGGGTTCTCTCATCGTGTGTTTTGCGTCGACCATGGCCAGCGTTCCGTAAATATCTGTAGGTGGGACAGTGACATATCTCGAAAAAGCAACACGTGCAGAGGGAGCTTGATCTTTGGCCAAGGGTATGAAGGCCCTAGAGATTCAATTGGACACAATTCGTGACTTGGCTAGACTCGTAGCCGTCATTCGAGGTTCATCCTCTTTTCTCTTGGCCTTTCCGCGCAGTGGTGGGCTGGAAGTTCTAGGGACCTACCTGCATCCGGTGGCGGACAGTGTATCCACGACCTTTCCCTTCGTGGAAATTGGAGACAGACCTCAGACCATCCTCGGATTCGCCTCGGATGTTCGGGGAAGGGAGATGCTCTCTTCAAAGGATTTCTCCTCTCCGGGATTCCCCTCAATTCCTGTGGCTTTTGGAACAGCCAAACCCCATGTTTCGGTGCCACCTAGAGACATCAAGTGTTCCACGACTCGGGTTTCTGTCGAGGATCTGTCTTCCCTGACAAGACTGGCCGTTTCGACGGTGTCGGAGGATCTTCTACCGTTTGTCTGGTATGATCTCTACAGGAAGATCTACGTGCTCTCAGTCAAAACCGAGGGTTCGGATGAAACCGAAGGGGGACTGATGATCTTTGACTGTGACGGACCACAGCCAGGCGAACACGGCAACTACATCAGATACAGGCTCAAGGGAAGCGTGGAAGAGCTGGAGTTGACCGAGGGAGTCAACGACTATTCAGCGAAGTTTGTTGCAGTGATTAAGACGTCGAGGCTTCCGTATCTGGAATTCCCAGAAGTGAGGGCAACCGAGCAAAGCTAGTCATCCCTGTTGCGCGACTATCATGGCATGATCCTTGCTGAACGGTTCTAGTTCTACCGTTCCCTCGACAGCGAAACCTGCGTTTCGAAGCTTCTCCGCCTCCTCTCGGTAGATCTCGGACGGTGGCCTCGTAACATCGATGCTTCTCGACTTGACCGCGAGAAGTAGCCATCCTCCGCTCCTGAGAAAGGTTCGGCAGTTCCTGACGGCGATCGAAGTTTGATCGGGTTGCGCCACATCGCAATATACCAAGTCAAGTCGTGGCACAAGGTCGAGATACGTCTCGGGATCGCGGGCGTCCGCGTAGATAGGGAAAACGTTGCTTCGCACTCTTGCCACCCGCTCAAGGAACTCCCGCATCACCCTGGCCGAGAACTCCACCCCGTAGATGGATCCCCCTGGTCCCACCAAGTCGGACAGGTGGCTGACTGTGGTGCCGGTGGAAGTTCCTAGATACAGAATTCGTATGTCCGGGTGCAAGAAGGGAAGAGGGACGTCCTTCAGGATAGTCGCGGCGAGTTTGCTTCTGAACGGATTCCAGACTCGGTACTCGGCATCCTCAGCGGAAACTGATTCCTCCTCATAGAATCTCAAGCCCGGAGTGAGGTTGGATGTCGCGATCTCTGAGCCTGATCCTCTCTCGATCAGGTATAGCCCGGCGACTTTGGGGTGGGTGGATACGGTGGGCTCTATCGTCTTCTTCCCCCTCGTTGTTTCAGGATGACTTCGACCTTGGCGTCGAGGTTTTCTTTGAGTTCTTGCGCCTTGTCTTTGCCCCCGAAGAAATCCATCCTGGTCGCCAGCGTGATTTTTGACGCCAACAACCGAGCTAGGCGCCCCCTTGACACCCGCGGGGATTGGTTGATTATTGGATGCTCGAATATGATTCCGTGTTTCGGTGGCTTTCCTCCCTTCCTGAGGGCTCGAAAGAGCGCTTTCTCGGCGCCTAAGACCTGAACTGTGCTGGCAGGCAACATCGCCAGCTTCCTTATGCTGCCGGCCCTTGACACGAGCTTAGCGGACAGAATGGAGCCGGCAACTGCGGTCAGGTTGGGCGCCATCTCGGACATGGTCTCGCCGATCCTAGTCTCTAGGGACTTGGCGAGGTCCACCAAGGACATGAAGATTCGAGACTCTCTCTTCAGAAGAGAGACTTCGTCGTCCTCGAGGTCGATTCCAATCGAAACCTCCGCTGCTTTCCTAATCCTGTTGGCCTGTTGATCATCCACTCCCGCCTTCCTCAAAGCGGGGGGAGTGATGTCGTTCCTGCGTCCCATGGCAACTATTTCAACGAAGAGGTTCGGGCTCTTGACGTGCCTGGCGAACTCCGGGAAGTGCAAGCCGTACCATTCCTGCAGGCGCTCGTATAGCTTGTTGGTTATCTCTCTGCATTCCTCTAGGGCGCTTACCTCCTGAATCACCAAGTTGTCCCAGTTCTTCATCTGTTCCCTTACACCGTACCTGGCCAGCTCAAGATAGAGGGTTTGGAGCAACTCCCATTCCTTTCCTCGTTCTTTGACGAACGAAGATCGTTGGATTAGCCGAGAGATCTCCTCTTCGGGGAATGCCTTCGCGTCGAGTTCGCCGGCTAGGGAGTTCCTTTCCATGAGCGAGGCAATAGCTGGCGAGTTCGTCGTCACCTTGTCGAGATCGGCTCCCTCGAGAAACTTTTTCTCACGATCCCCCAGATGACCCATCTTGATGTCTCGATAGGTGTGAACGCACTCTTCAGAATCCTCGCCGAATCGGAGGTGGTCGTAAGTCCGCCCCTTCTTGATAACAATGCCTAGGGGCGTGAGCAGGACGGTAGCCCTACTCACTGATGGTTCATCTCGTCGACTCTACGTTCCACTTGCGAGAAGTCCAGGCCCATGACGGAGGATATCAACCTAACGATCCATCGCGACTTCGACGGAATGGAGTTGTAGAGCATCGCGACCTCTTCGATCTCCGCCGCCTTGAAGAGCCTAAGACCCAACACATAGATGACGATGCCTACAAGAAGAAGGAAAGGTAGCGCGACGAATATGGGGAGCGTCTGGACAGAACTCACAAGGATGTAGAAGAGGTACACCACAACGCCCATCATGATCGATGAGAGATAGGCCTTCCAAACAGCCTTTCTGTCCGTCTCGATCCCGATCCTCCGGTTCATGAAGTAGGCCGAAAGGAGGAAAGAGGAGACGAAGAGGGACGCCCGGGCTATGCCCGTCGCCAGGAATCCGAACTGGCTGGCCAAGGCAGTCATTATGAGAAGATCTATGGCCGTGGCGAGGATGGTAGTGTACATGACCTCCTTGTTCAAGCCCGCCGCGATCAAACTGCTCTGGTACAACCGCCCCAGAGCGGATATCCACATCCCGAGACCCATGACAGCAAAGATCGGAACTGCGTCAGCGAAAGTCGGTCCTGCTATGAGAGTGACGAGGGGGTAGGCCAACACGGCTCCGCCTATCCCGATCGGGGCGCTGAACAGCATGACGTACCTTCCTATTTCTTTCACCTTCTTGACGAGTTCCCTCGGACCTCCTTGTTGAAATGTTTCGGACAGGTGTGGAAGGGAGCCCGTGTAGATAGCGGTAGAGGCCGTGTCCAAGACCATGGCCCCCGTAGCAGCTACGTGAAACGATCCCAAGAAGGTAAAGGGATACAACATGAGGAGGGCAATGCGGTCTCCATAAGTAGTGACCGTTTCAGCGATGTCTGACACGAACAGGGGGAGCGCGCGTCTAACCATCTTCATTGGAGAGTGTGGAATCCTTGGTGGACCGAACTCCCTGAGATCCTCCGCTAGGACCAGCATGAAGCCGATGCCCTCCCCGATCAGCCAGCCTGACAGAAGGCCGGATATCCCCCACAAGGGGACTAGAGCGATTGCCATGAGTCTTCTGAGCGTGAACGACCCCGCGACGTAGACCGAGAGGATTTCAAATCGTTTCAGACCCTCCAATCCGCCTCCTCCTAGGTACCTAGCAGACGCAATGACGAGAACGGAAAGGAGAAGATTTGCATCGAGTTCGGGGTTGGGCGTGTCTAGGAGGTGAAGATAGGAGAGAAGGCGGACTGTCAGAATGCTCAACGTGAGTATGGGGAGGAGCCCCACAATGAAGGATGTCCAAAAGATCCTGCTGCGGTTGTCTGCATTTCCTTCGGAGTGCAGCCCAGAGATCATTCTGACCATGATCTTCTTGAGACCCAGGTTTCCTGTCAGTGACACAGCGTTCAGCGCGATGATCAGCAGTGCGTATTGCCACGCCAAGTCCGCTCCGAGAAACCGTATTAGTATGCTAAAGGTGAGGATGCTGATCAGAAACACGGTTCCCTGCTGAAGGAGGACGGCGCCTATGCTCCTAGCCAAGCCAAACTGGTACCGAGGTGAGGACATGGGTCTTGCCGCGTAGTGATCCCGAGAAGTCTTTGGTCAACCGTGAATACTGAAATCAACCGTTCTTAAGCGTTCCCGCGTAGCATGGGGGAAAAGGCGTATGGAAAGTGACACCTCCTACAGTGTAGGGACTCAAATGCCGACCCACGGAAGCGTTGCTAAGGCTGGCAAGGTTAGGTCGCAGACCCCGGTTGTCGAGGGCCGAGAGAGGAAGTCTCCCTCGTCGAAACTGAGGAACGGACGCAACTACCGCGTCAAGTTCATACTCAAGAGGAATCCAGGACGGGGATACAGGAGATGGAGATAGAGCCCGGTTTCGAACAGCGGGGATCGAAAAGCCCAGCCTCAACTCCTAGTACTCTCGAACGCGTCTCGGACACTTGCGTCCGAAGCATTACTTTACATGGCTCAGAGGACTACTTTGTGAAGTTCATATGCCGTTCACACAAACCCCGTATGTCAGAACGGCTGTAGAGCCTGCGAACACGAGCTCGAAACCCTAGGAGGGATCTGGGAAAATGGAGAAGGGTACACCAGGATACCGTGGAAGGCTCCACGAAATGCTCAACTCACGGGGGATTGCGGTCGGAGATGTGGTCAGGATAACCAGGGAAGACAGGATCTTCCAAGGCATGCTAATGCCACGCCCCGAGTTGTCCGACGATAGGCACCTCGTCATCAAACTATCCAACGGATACAACATAGGGATACGCGTCGATTCCTCCGTGAGTCTTGAACGAGAGGGGGATGCGAGGAGAAGTTGACTCCTGCCAAGCCTTCTCCTCGGGTGACGATTCTTGGAACCGGGGGAACGATAGCAAGCAGAGTCGACTACCGCACAGGAGCAGTCAAGCCAGCCGTCAGCTCTGAGGAATTGGCGGAGATTCTCCCAGAGCTTCGTGAGCTGGCCTTCATAGAGCCGGAAGTGATACTCAACAAGTACAGCGAACACATCACCCCCAGTGACTGGACCACAATGGCTCAGATCACAGCCGACAAAATCGAGAGCGGGGTATCAGGCGTCGTCATTCTCCACGGAACTGACACACTGGGGTACACCGCAGCTGCCTTGAGCTTCGCCCTCCGAGAGCTCCCCGTGCCCGTGGTAGTCGTTGGGTCCCAGCGGTCGTCCGACAGGCCAAGCTCAGATGCAGCCTTGAACCTTATTTCGGCTGTTGCCGTGGCGGCCCGAGCCCCATTCGCGGAGGTGACGGTCGCGATGCACGAGAATCTGTCGGACGATTTCGTCCTACTGCACAGGGCCACTCGAGTCAGAAAGAACCACACGAGCAGGAGAGATGCCTTCCAAACCATTGACTCTACTCCCCTTGGACGCGTCAAGGGAGGATCGGAATTGGAGCTACTCACAGATGATTATCTAGGCAGAGATCCTGCGAGGGAGCTAAGACTGAGAGGAAGGTTCAACGAGAAGGTCGCTCTGCTCAAGTTCTATCCGAGCTTCGATCCTTCACTCATAGATTTTCTGGTCGACAAAGGGTACCTCGGATTCGTTCTGGAGGGTTCCGGGTTGGGCCATATCAACGACAGGTCGTACCGATCGCTGGAGAGGGCCAGCGAGAAAGGTGTTCACGTCTTCGTGACCTCCCAGTGCATATGGGGGCGGACTAACTTGAGGGTCTACGATACGGGTAGAGATCTGTTGAGGCTGGGAGTCGTCCCTCTCGAGAACATGCTGGCAGAAACAGCTCTCGTCAAACTCATGTGGGCGCTCGGGAACTTCGAGAAAGGTGACGAGGTTGTGGAGGCGGTGAAGACCAATATCGCCGGTGAGATCGTGGAGAGAAGCCTGGGTGGGCCACAGAGGGGCTTCAGGGATTGAGATCGAGACTCGACTATGGAGAGATCGGTCTCAAAGTGGGGGTGGAGATTCACCTTCAGTTGTCAACGGAGAGGAAGCTGTTTTGCCATTGTCCCACAGCTCTGGACGAGAAGGCGACAGGCAGGTTCACTAGACGTTTGAGACCGACACAGAGCGAACTCGGTCAGGTCGATCCGGCGGCTCTTTTCGAGTTTGAGAAGGGAAAGATCATAGAATACTGGAATCCAGAAGCCTCCTCGTGTCTGGTGGAGATGGATGAAGAACCCCCCCACTCTTTGAATCCCGAAGCACTGTTTTCAGCCATCAGGATGGCGAGGTTTCTTCACTCGTACGTCGCCGACGAGATCCACGTGATGAGGAAGATAGTCATTGACGGTTCCAATACGGGAGGGTTTCAGCGAACATGTATCGTGGCACTAGGGGGAGATATTCTGCTCGACGACGGGGGGAGCGTGCCCATACAGACCGTCTGTTTGGAAGAGGACGCCGCTAGAATTGTGAAACAGAAAGAAGGCGTATCCACGTACATGTTGGACCGATTGGGCATTCCCCTCATCGAGGTCGTAACCTCCCCAGCGATAGGCTCTCCGTCGAAGGCCGTCGACGTTGCACTCAGGATCGGCCGCATAGGAAGGGCGACAGGTTACGTAAAAGACGAGCTGGGAGCCATCAGACAGGACGCCAACATCTCAGTCCGAGATGGTACGGTGGTAGAAGTGAAGGGGATTCAGCGTCTATCCCAGCTTCGCAAGGTTGTGGAGTTCGAGGCCCAAAGACAGGTCTCCCTCGTGAATATCTCGAACGAACTTGGGTCCAAGGGCGTATCGAAAGACGATCTACAGGTGCAACCGGTCGATGTGTCCGAGGCCTACGAGGACACGAAAAGCGAGACCTTGTCGGAAGCCCTCAGCCGAGGGGACAAGATCTACGCCGTGAAACTCAAAGGCTTCTCAGGGCTTCTCAGTAGAGACACAGCTCCAGGTTATCGGCTGGCGTCCGAGATGGTCGAGAAGGTCAGGTTTTGGACCGATGTCAAGGGGCTCTTTCACACCGACGAGATGCCCTCTCAAGGAATCACCGACCGGGAGATACGCCGGATGATGTCGAAACTATCAGCATCCGACGGCGATGCCGCAGTCTTCATATTTGGAGAACCAGCTGAGATCACAGAAGCTCTACGCAGAGTCCTTGAGAGAGCACTGGAAGCGCTCTCGGGAGTTCCCTACGAGACACGAGGCTGCCGGGAGGATGGCAGCACATATTTCCTGAGACCGAGACCTGGAATGTCCAGGATGTATCCGGAGACAGACATCCCTCCCATACCGGTGACACCGGAACTGCTGCAAAGAGTC
>JAUWBL010000059.1 GCA_030601715.1 Candidatus Geothermarchaeota archaeon
CATCGAGATCATAGCGCTACACGAGCTGACCCACCACTTCACGCTGACAAAGGGCATTTCTACAGACAGGCTGTGGTTTCACGAAGGTCTGGCCCAGTACATGGGTGTCAAGTCCGCAGCGCAGCTGGGATTCGAGTCAGCGGCCGAAAGCGCTACCCTGTTCTACGCAGCAGCCGCTGAGAGACTGGGTGGCCACTATGGATTCGTTCAAGACTGGAGACCGGAAGACGAGCCACTCGATGTCGAGAGCTACTACGCTGCATCCTTCGCGATCTTCATGGAACTGGACCGGTCCTACGGTGGCATGGACCTCTATCGACGATTCTTCAAGGGTCTGGAGGGAATCGAGGACATCACCGACGTTCAGATAGTGGAGCGTTTGGGATCGGCCGCGGGAACGGAAGTACGGCCTCTCTTCGAGCGTTGGGGGTTCGATGTTCTTAATTCCGTCCAACTGGGCCAGAACCTCGAGTACGTCCGGGAAAGGATTCGCAACTCCAACCCCCTCCTCCAGCCTTATCTTTGGGTAGCCAGCCTCCTGGCTGAGAGGGCGGAGGGCCTCTTGGAAAGTGGGAATATCCCATTAGCTTCCATCCTAGCGCTCCTCGCGTCAATCCTGACGAAGTGGGCGATGCCTCTAACAGCCGCCACCTATGCCTCACTCTTGCTCGTCTTAACCCACTTCGTGTTCCTTAGGAGAAGCGACCAAGAACTACGCCAGGACGAGTAGCCTGACCGGGGTGTCTTCTTTCACGTGTGCTCAGGACAGAGGTTTGACTTCTTGAGTTGTACACCGAACAGGTCAAGGAGGAAGGACCACCCGAAGTATCCAGCGTAAGCGTAAACGAGACTCAGTATCACCTTGCCGGCGAGGGCTGCGAGGAGGGGCACTACTGCAAAAAAGGAAAGACTGCTATGAAGAGGGAGCTGGATCCGAGGAACCCTGTGACGAAAGCTCCAACAAGACAAGGGAAAGGACCAGCCCGAACAAGCAGTCAAGGTTCCCCGGATCGCCAAGTCACCCCGTGGTGTAGTTTTCTCTTATGAAGTGGCCTGTTTCGTAAAGAGCTGGAAAGGTCCCTGCGAGCTGAAATATCCGACTTATCATGATTTGTCGACGAGATAAGCATTCCTGCCCGCTTCCTGTGCGAAGTCCAACGAACGAAGAAGTCCAAATGGCGCAAGAACGTCTAAAGGTTTGCCAGGTCGCCTCAAGAAGTTGGCGACTCTTTTTTTCTGGCTGACGCTAACCGTGTTCCTTCCTCAGACTATGGGCGCCAGCAAGAGCTTGGAGAATCCCCCTTCTATCACGGGCTGTAGAGCGTAGAGCCCCGTCCAAGGTTTCTTGGCGTAGAAAAGCACGGTTCCATAGAGAGATACCAGTTTGAGATGGATACTGGAAACATTTGACGCTCTTTGAGTCAGGTTCTCCATCCCCGGCTTGGAGATCCTGATCTCCACGCTCCCCGACTCCCTCATCTTGTCCACTGAGTATCCAATTGCGACTCTGTATTCCTCCGTGCCGTACCTGGACTCTTGTCTGTCCATTCCCGTGATCTGCAGAGTGGGTTGCCCAGTCTCCTTCATCATCACATCATGGACAGCCGTCCATGTCTCGTAGTCTTCCCTAGCGCTTTCAATTGGGATAGGCACGACGTACGGGCTGAGAATTCCGTCCTCCGGGCCACGGACTCCAACAAACCGCAGCAGCTGGCGCGCCTTGTCCTTCCCAAAGACGCTCTCTGCGAGCGTGATCCCCTCTTCAAAAGGATAGCCTAGGGTTGGGATTACTACTACCCCTCTTCCATGCCCCATGGAGTTAGCTGAGACCATGTAGGTGATTGCGTAGTGTCCCTCAGCTGGGACATCCTCCCCGATCTCCAACAGTACTGTCGAACCCTTCGGAAATCCGCCGCCCAAGATTTCGTCCAAGTCTTGGCTACCAGTCGAGAAGCGCTCCGTCCGCTCTTCCAAGCTCTCCCTGTTTCCTTTCTTCCACTCATCAGTCAGCGCAAAGCGGGAGAAACAACTGAAGCGCCCGCCTCCTAGTGTGAAAACGTATCGACTTTGGCTGATCTTGGTGCTCCTGAGCTTGGTGAGCTGAAGGTAGCGCACAGGCCTTCCTTCGATGTGACTTCTTCGAAGTTCCACCACTCCGTCTACGAGGTAGTCCACAGTGGTCTGCTCCGGCTCCTCGCTCACGAAAGTGACGAACGCGTTGGCCTTCCGACAGAGGCTGACGAGGCTCTCCTCGGCCTTGAGTCTCTCGTTCGAGTCCAATGCATTGGCGATGCCAGACCAGCTGTCAACAACCACAAAGGGAGTGACTATTTCCTCGGTGAGTCGATACAAACGATCAACAAAGGTGGAGATATCTACCATCGTTAGGTCGTAGACACTCGTGACGGCCTCGTCTGGCTTGGCGACATCAGGAATACGCTGAGCCTTGAGCACCTTGCGCAGGTGGGGGTTCTCCTTAAGTAGTCTCTCGGGCGAAACACGCGTACTGATGTAGTAAGTGCTTCTTTCTTGAGAGAACCTTTGGAGAAGCTCAAACGAGAGGAGCGTCTTGCCTGTTCCCGGTCCTCCTTTGACAAGAAGAGACCTACCTGGCTCAGAGCAAAACTTCTCGAGCTCTGGAGGGAGAGATGCCTTCATCGTGGTTTGCGTCCTGTACGAGCCACGCATAGAGATGATGCGCCCCGCTCCGTTATTTACTCCCTCCTGTCATGGGTGGTAGTGCAGGTCTGCGGAACGTTGTCCAACCTATGGACGCAACCAACTCAGAGCGCAAGGATAGTTAGCAGTTCTGCTCCGTGGACACGAGCATCAGCAAACTGGGACAGGTCGAACACGAGCGCCCTGAACTCCCCCTAGGAGGTAGTGCGCGAACTTGAGGAACCAGCCATCAGTTCAAGACAACGCAGCGACTCAACCATGAGAGATCGCCGCACGGTGTGTGATGCGATTTTCAGCTGCCCTCCACTGACCTTGAACATCGCGCTCAGCATATGCTCTTAGAATACCTTTGACTTTCCTCGACCGGGAGCTTGGCCCCGCTAAGGACCTCCTACGTCTGCTGAATCCTACTATCGACGTTCTCCAACAAGAAATCGCCTAAGCTTCGGCGCCGTCCGCGACAACCTCTCGTCTAGGCCGAGTTTCTTGGCCTCAGGGGATAGTAGCACAACAGACTGCACAGCAACCATGAGCAGGTTGAGCATAGCATTGTCCGGACTCGTCCAGCCCGCACCGAAGAAGAAGTTGATGCTCATGATTGCTCCTGCAAAGGCCCCGAGGTTCGTGAACAGCCCCAGCAGGAGAGAAAGACCTATGAGAATCTCGCCCGATAACACAAGGGCCGCAAAGACAGCCGAGTTCGGCAGGACCACGGATCGGAGGAACTCGGCGTACCAGGGGAAAAAGGCTGAGGGCGGAAAGCACTCGCAACTCTCCCGGCTGGGACGCCGCTGATCATGTAGTTCAGGACTTCATTGATTCCCTCGTTGATGAACTCCAAGTTGAGCTTGTCAGCTGGGGCATAGAGCCAAAGGGCACCTAGAGCCATCCGTAGCGCGGACAGATAGCTGAAATCGGAGCGTGACCTTGACATAAGGAGCCCAGCCCAACAGCTGGAATTATCACGTGGGCTATTGAAGTGCTCGTCTGTCCCGAGATACGGTATCCAACGTGTCCTAGAACGCTTGCTGGCTAAGCTGGGGCTCTTCATACACTTCGGGATTCCTGAAAGCCTCGGAAGTGGCTACAACCCTGTCGCAATAGTGAGACAAAGTCGCCAAAAGCCTCTTGTCGTGCTCCCCATCTAGAATGAGAAATATGCCGCCTACACCGTGGGTTCTCATTTTCGTGACAAGGAAGTGCACGAACCTCGCCAGAGCGGTGGCCGAATTGTAGACTTCCAGCGTGGACAGCGAGTCCACAAAGACGAAGATTCTTCTTCCGTTCAGATGTCTCATGGCCTTGCTGATTGCGATGGAAATGTCCGTCAGGTTGCCCGGCGTGCTGACGTAGATGTGGTTGTCGGTGTCGCTGGAGCCATTTGCGCCATTGGCGACCAGCTTGCTGACGCAGTCAACGAAGAAGAACAAGTCTGTCCGGATGCTTCCCGCTCTCAGGACCAGCTCCAGATTGGACTTGGGCCGGTTGGCCGAGACGTAGATGCAATACATGCCTCTTTCGTTGCAGAGGTTCCTCAAGAGACTAAGGGTAGTATCCCGATACTTTTCAGAGTTGGCTACGAAAAGGTCGATAGTGGAACCGTCGAAGCCTACGTACGGATACTCCATGAACGCAGATCTGCAACTGCACCGTATTTAAGCATATCCTTTTTCCAGAAAAAACCCGAATAGATATGCAAAATCTCCAGGAAACGTCGCCGAGTTGCTTGTCCGTGCCCGTGACACAAGCGCTCCCATAGAAGATGACATACGATCGCATGAGGTGACGCAAAGAAACGTTAATACATACGCTGGCATCCCTTGGAATCTGATTCCCAAGGAAAGAAGGCTATGTCTTCAGACACTGCTGAATTCGCCCCCACAGGCATCCCGGGAATGGATGAAATGTTGGAGGGCAAAGGCATCCCGAGGGGATACAATGTTATCCTTGCTGGCGGCCCGGGAAGCGGGAAGACCATATTCAGCATACAGTTTCTTTCCAACGGTATCACCATGTTCGACGAGCCAGGCGTTTACGTTTCGGTGGATGAGAGTCCCATATTCATCAGGGATAACATGGCCAAACTCGGCTTCGATTTGGAGAGGCTGGAGGAGAGGGGAGAGTTTGCGATCTTGGACGTATCCCCAATAAGGTATATGAAAGGCAAGATGGTCGGGGAAAAGGTGTCCACAGCCTTCAGGGTCGGCAAGAAGGATTTCTCCCTCCTGGACTTCCGTCGAGAGCTGTCGAGTATCATGGAAGGGATTGATGCAAGGAGAGTGGTGATTGATCCCATAACGATCCTCATGCTTCAGCACGCTGATGAAGCAGAGAGAAGATACGCTATGATCGATCTGATGCAAGCACTCGCCATCACTGGTTCCACCTCGCTTATCATCTCAGAGCTTCGGGGAACAGCCCTTGAAAGGGAGCATCAGTTCGAGGAGTACTTGGCTCAGGGAGTGATCCTTCAGAGAACCCAAGTCATGAGGGGAGAGCTGATAAAGACGATCCAAGTGGAGAAGATGAGGGGCCTAGATCACGACAACCAGCCAAGGCCCTACAGGATAACTTCCTCCGGCATAGAGGTTTACCCGTCAGAGAGAGTTCTCTAGCCATCTAAGGTACTGCGAACGCCCCGAAGTTCGTTCCGACGGAGAAGTACGACGTTCCTGTGGACGATACTGCAACGTCGAACGAGGCCCTCACTACGAACACGTCCGTGTCCAGACGAGCGAGGATCATATGAGGCTTTTGACCTAGGAGATGCTCGAGAACGTGCGAGTTCTTGGGGATGTCGTTGCTTGTGCGAGCCACTCAGCGATCAGCAACGCATGGCTTGGCTTCACTCTGAACGGCCCAAGAGACGGTTCAAGACTGGCCGGAGAGGAGCGGGAACATAGCTCCTTAACAGATTCTTGTCATTCTGGGTTAGGACTCGAACACTTCGAATGTAGAGAATGTACGTAACAGCTCCCAACGCGATGTATCCTGGGAGGAAATACTTGTTGAAACCCAGTGCATACTCCGCAAGAAGCACTATGAATGCCATAAGCAACGACCCCACAACCGATGCTTTCAAGGCCGATGTATCCAGGGAGAGTTGACCGTATATTCGAGTGGTTACCGTCACCGCCACCAATTGGCTGACAAGAAGAACCCCACGGGTGATGGCGCCTCCCTCTATTCCCAGCTGGGGAATTGCTACGAGCGAAATGCTGGCGGCGGTGGCAATCGAGATGACCGCGATGACAGGCACCACCTTGGTGGCCCCAGTCGAGAGAAGGACCGGGTTAAGAATGGATGCGAGACCTGCAACGGCGAGGGCCAGAGACAAGATGGCAAGGGGCGCCGCACCTTCGGCGTAGGCTCGCCCTGCAATCAACGTGATGGCTGGGTAGGCAACAACCGCTAGGCCAACTGCCATCGGAAGATAGACCAAGAAGAAGTACCTTGATGCTGTTCTCACCACCTGCCTGATGTCCCGTACTGAACTGGCAAACACATGCGACAACTCCGGGAACATAACAGATGAGATGGCGCCTAGGATGACCGAGAGGGAGGAAGTGATGGCCAACGCCACGTTGTAAACCCCTAGGCTTGAGTAGTTGGTGAAATAGAGAAGGAGCATCTTGTCCGCGTTCAGCTTGAAATAGTTCACAATCGAGGAAAGGTAAAGGGGAGCTGAGTAGCTCCAAAGCTCACTGAAGGGTACCTCCCGACCCTTTGCTCCGTAACCCGTACGGATGATTCTCGACAGGAATAGGATCAGACTGGCCAGACTTCCCAGAACCCATCCTGCCAGCACACCCAGAATGCCCCATGGCAGAAGCAGGATGGCTGACAGAGAACGGACGCCGAAGGAAAAGGTTGCATAGAGCGAGACGTGGCCGTAG
>JAUWBL010000165.1 GCA_030601715.1 Candidatus Geothermarchaeota archaeon
GTGAGGTGGAGGTCCGGGCCTCCGATGCTTTCCTATCCCCGACCGTCAAGGTGGAGAGCGCCCTCAAACTCGTTGCGACGGGCCACGTGACCTCATCGATGGATTCAAGCGATGGCTTATTGACCAGTCTCTATGACATCGCTGAGGCGAGCGACGTGAAGATCACTGTGGACGGCTTGCCGACCGACCCTGGAATAGAGGAGGCTGCCGCGAAGCACGGTCTGGACCTGCAGAACCTTGTTCTCGCCGGGGGAGAAGAGTACGAGAGCATATTCACGGTGAGTCCAGCGGGCTGGGAGGAGGCACAACGTCTGATTCAGGAGGGATCATCCTACTACAGGATCGGAGAGGTTGGGGTGGGAAAGGGCGTCTACCTACGAGAGAATAGTAGTCTCAGGCCGCTGAGGAGGAGGGGGTGGGAGCATCTCAGGAGGCGGCTATCTCCCTGACCTCTCGGAGGAAGCGCTCAGATGCTTTTTCGGCTTCCTCCCGGTCGCTCGATTCGACGAAGACCCTCATGAGGGGCTCCGTCCCGCTGGGTCTCACGAGGACCCAGAAGTCGTCTCTGAACCATATCTTGACGCCGTCGGTGGTGTCCAGCCTCTCGCTATCGTATCGACGGATTAGCTCAGAGACTATGTGGTCCGCGCGCTCTGGCTTTGTCTCCGTCTTGGCCTTGACCTGCCAGAACCGGGGCATGGCACCGAAGATCTTCGAGAGCGGCTCCTCCCTCTCAACCATGATCTGAAGCATCAGCATCGTCGTCATCCCTCCGTCCCGCACCAGCTGGTGAGGCGCGTAGATGCCTCCTCCGTTCTCCTCAAAACCCCAAGACGCTTCCTTCTCCCGCATCAGGTACGAGACGTGTCGGCTCCCCACCCTCGTCCGCAGCACCTCAACCCCCAGCTCCGTCAACACGGCCTCCGTGGCAGCCGTGGACGTCACAGGTGTAACGACGGTCTTACAACGCCCCTTGTCCGCCAGGTACTGGCCTATGGAGACCCCTGAAGCATCCCCCCACCACGCCCTTCCCTTCTCGTCGCAGAAGATGACCCTGTCCCCGTCCCCATCGAAGGCGACTCCCAGGTCGGCCCCAACCGCCTGGGTCGTGTCGCAAAGGACATCCAATCCTTCGGGTCTCGGTTCCGGAGGCCTCACGGGGAACGTCCCATCTGGGTTTGCGTTGACGGTCACCACCTTCAGCCCGAGTCTTCGGAAGAGGTAGGGTGAGGTGACGCACGAAGAGCCGTTCCCGGGGTCGACGACGACGATTGGTTTCTTTTCGGCGAAGAGGTCAAGGTCCACATGTCTCCTAACGGAATCGATGTACGACCCGGCTAGGTTCGGCGCCATGCGAAGGGGTTTGACCTCGCTCCACTGAGCGTCGTGGTACCTTCCACTGAGGAAGATCTTCTCTATCTGCTGCTCCACGCTGGGGCTCGCCTCGACTCCGTCGGCTTCCATCACCTTGAAGCCGTTCCACTCTCTGGGGTTGTGGCTTGCTGTGACCATGACGCCATATGTGATGTCGGAGCGTTCTTGGATGAACTTCTGTAGAGCTGGTGTAGGGAGTAATCCTCCTTCGAACACTTCGGCGCCGGAGCTCATGAGGCCCGAGACCAGCGCCTTGTACAGCATCGGTCCCGACAGCCTGGTGTCCCAGGCGACGGCGCAACCGCCACCTCCAAAGAAGGTTGCAGCGGCCCGGCCGAACCTCACGGCGACCTCAGGTGTGAGCTCTCGCCCCACCACACCCCTGAAGCCGTTGGTGCCGAAGAGCTGCTCAGACATGGGGGACGATCCGCCTTTCGTGGTGGGCCCGCCGGGATTCGAACCCGGGATCTTCGACTCTCATCTCCCGAGGAGTAGAAGGCCGACGCCATATCCGTCTAGGGAGCCATCGCTGTAACGACCAGCTCCTAACTAGGCCACGGGCCCCCGGCACGACACCTCGATAATGCATTTCGTCTACTCATAAACATCCATCGAAGGGACACAGCCTCATCTCCTCCTACCTCAGGACGTAGGCTACCACGTCTCCCAGATCGGAGAGGACATGTCTCGGCAGGTCGAACGAACTCCCTGAGTTCCGGATGATAACGGAGTCGCTGGAGATGGAGACCTCTCTCGAGGCTACCTGCCTGTCCGGCGTCTTTGCCGTCCTCACTTCAACGGGGATGCCAATCTCGTCCACAGTTTCTCTGAGGAAAGACGCCATCTCGCCGCTCTTACTGACGTTAGCATCCAGAAGGAAGAGCACCTGGGAGGGCTGAAGTTCCGCTATGCCACGGATTATGATATCGGTGGCCCTCTCCAGCCTTTCTCCCGTGGGATGCTCCCCGTGCAACCCCCTGATGTCTCTGAGAAACCCGTCGTCGCTGTCCACGACGACTTCTCCGCTGAGACCACTGTCCACCGTGATCAGGACGTTGAACCAGTCGACCCCAAGCTCCTTGCCCGTCAAGCTATCTGCGGGGAGGCACTTTCTCCTGTGTTCCTCGGCGGTGGCGCCATCGTAGACGCCTCTGAAGATTATTCTCTTCTCGCTTTCGGTGACGCTGTACCGGCTGGAGACGATGGACAGGGAATTCTTCCTTGTGTATCCCCTGCTGAGGAGGAACCGCATGTCCTTCGCGGCTTCCATGGCCTGTGGTTCCGCCCTCACGAGCTTCATCGGTCACTCAAAGAACATCCCGGGCCGAAGGGGCATGGACCGGTGGGCCTTTCCGGCCGGATCCGACGCGTGGGGGTCCTCCACCGAGACCCGAATGGGGATACCTGTGCGAGTGTGCACGAATGCTTGGCCTAGGGTCTCCATCAGCTCCCTCTCCTCCGTCTCGTCCGTTATGTGCCTTAGGTTTTCCTCGAGGACTTGCAGCTCTGGTTTGGGTACTCGGTACAGTTCTTGGACGAGCCTCGAGATCTCCTTGGGCTCCACATCGCTCACCTCTTTCAACGCCCTCGATATTACAGAACCCATCTCCGCTTCTTCCGAGACTCCCGCGAGGACGAGTTGGGTGACCCTCCACTTCCATGGGGCTGCGACGTAGAGAGTCATCGAACTGGGAGTCTGAGGCAGCGCCTTGAGAATCTCCTTTGCGTCATCAACCACCTTTTTGAGATAGCTCTCCACGGCCTCGTCCTTGGGAGAGACTAGGTCGAGCTTCACCCTAGGCCACTCCTCACTGGAAATGAGGCTTTCCCTGCGGCCGATGCTGTGCCAGATCTCCTCGGCAAGGAAGGGAGCGAAGGGTTGAAGGAGCCTCGCCCACGTCTGCACATACCGGGCGAGGGTGTCTTTCTCCCCCCTCTCTGTGAGGCTGAGGTACTCCCTGAGGTCGTTGTACATGTAGTAGAAGACGATCCTGGCCGCGGAA
>JAUWBL010000062.1 GCA_030601715.1 Candidatus Geothermarchaeota archaeon
CGCAGACATGGCGCTGCTGGCGCCAGGAACATACAGCTTGGTCATCATCGGCGGAAGCGAACAGCTGGCTCGAAGATCCGTCTTCACCACAAGGTTCCGAGTCATACCCCCCGTCGGTCCGGGCGGACCCCCGATCACACCAACAGACATCCCGCCTGGAGGAGTGGTTTCAGGAGAAACCTTCCAGGGCGCAGCCTTCGCGGGACAAACCTACGACACAGACTTCCCAACAGTGTTCAGCGACCAGACAACGCTCGTGCTGGGCCTCGGCATAGTGGGCCTGATCATAGGCATAGCCGTAGCCCTAGCCCTCAAGAGGTCGGAGTAGCCTACTACCTACCGACCCCCCTCTTTTCTTTTTTCCATCTTTAGCTCCCAGCTCCGCGTCCGGACACATGCCGCGTTGGCGCCAACACCCCCTCACTGCAAAATATATCGCGCTGATGACGAAGGTCTGATGCGGTGCTTGCTGCCTTGAGATGGGCTCTTGTCGGCCTTGCATTGGTCGCTACCGGCCTGTTGCTGTGGATAGCGAATCCGTACATCACCCCCCTCGTGATGCGTGGAGAAGAATCCAGGAGCCTCGAAGAAGGAATCCAGCGCACCGTTGCCGTGCCCGTGATCCGGGGCGACATCCTCGAGTACGAGGTAATCGTTCGGGGGGGAGCCGGCGACATCAAGATCCAGGTTGAGATAGTCGCAGTCGTTGCTGGTCTGAGCGAGGGCGGAGGGAGCTATGCAACCTACACCCAAGTTGTCGACGATCCCGGAGTCATAGAGAGCGGCCATCGAGGCGTCCTGGAAGCAGACGCCGACGGACACTTCACCTTCTACCTAGACAACATGCACTCAGAACAGAGCAAGACCGTGACCCTGTGGTACCACTGGACGACGTCCGTTTACATGTCCCAATTCACCACGGCCATGCGGAACCTCTCCCTGGTCTTCGGCCCAGGCATCGTCCTCCTCGGCCTTCTGCAACCAAGGACAGCCAAGGACCTCAGAGAAGGCCCACACACGGGTCACGAAGCTGGCCGTTGAGGTGCACTAAGAGCCCACGATCCTGCCCAGTCCGCCGCCAGCCCCCCAGATCCACCTAGCCAGCCTGTCGTGCCCCCCACGGTTCACGCATCCAGACGAACTCATCTGTTCGTCGCCTCTCCTATGCGTGAGGGTCTGACCAACCGCGGGAGTCCCTGCGTCACTCTGGGGTTTAATACAGCTCCAAGGCGTGTTGCTCTGAGAGCAATTGGGACGAGCAACCTCCTTCTCACTCATCGGCCTCATGGGCTTCTTCCTAGGATCCGGAATCTACGTCCTGCTCGCCATAGTCGGGCCGGAGATCCTCCAGCTACTCGCAAGCCTCCCACAGATTCTTCAGACCGTCATCCTCCCCATAGTGGCGGGGTTCGCCGGCTCCATGATAGCTGTCTTCGCAGCCTACCTGTGGTCGAGCTCCGAGTCCGGCTTCTAGGCGGCTGCCGGCTGACCGTCGGGCCCGAACTTCTTGAGGAAGCTCCAGAAGCCTAGAGCCTTGTCGTAGACGATCGTGGTTATCTCCTCCCTCAGACCCTTCGCCTTGATGGCCTCCTGGATCATGAGGCTCCACATGTCGGGAGGAAAGGTCACGCCTGCCTCCACGGCCTCCCCCACCAGACCCAGGTCGTCGCCCACCTCGAACGTCAACACCTTCGAGCTCTCGTCGAAGGAAACCTTAGCTGAGTAGTCTCCGACCATCGAACCGATGGCGGCTATCCTCTCCACAGCCTGCTCCAATGGAAGCCCCGCGATGCGCACCACGCTCTCCAACTCTCGCAGAAGGGCGTGCCCCATCCAGGAAGCAACTCCCGGGTCTCCCCCGTTGGCCATCTGAACGGTCAAGGAAGAGTACGCCCGGCTCACCAGGTCGAAGAAAGCCCCCTTTCCGAGGCCGCTGGTGATTACCCACGGATCCTCCCCCTGACTCAAGAGAGTCAATATATCTTCGAATCTCAAGCTATCCCCACGCGCCATTCCGATGACGCTGGAGGCAAGCGACGCCACCCCCGGCTCGATGAAATGCATCGCTCCCCCAGCGCCCACACCTTGGATGAATCCGGCCTCGTCATCCGCCACAAAGATGGAGAACTCGGGACCGCCCGTCGGTATCACCTCGATGTCGGCTACGTTGGAGAGCATACCCAGTGCCCTGACGTTCAGGTCACGAAGGGGAGCGCAGAAACGCATCCGAACGTCGTTCTTGTACAGCTTCTTCAAGAGGCCATAGTGCCGCTCGACGAGCTCAACGGAGCTCTCCACCGTCATGAGACCCTTCAAGCTCTCACGACAAGACTCCAAGACCTCGGTCAGCGTGTTGCCTGGGTTCTGAGAGATCTCCCAGAAGTTCATCGTCTTCCTCTCAATCTTGACCTTCCCTCTGGTGTACCTCTCTTCGAGGATCCCGACCGCATTCTCTATGCGGCTGACCTGGTCTCTCATCCGATCAAGCTTGCCTTGCAGGGTTCTCTTGGGAGGAAGGGCGATGTACCTGATGGGGTTCTTGTTGACGAGTCGAACCAACCCCTGCCTCTCCATTCTTCTCAGAACATAGTAGATCTTCTCCCTCGGGACAGGGCAGTGATTCGAGATATCCCTCGCGGTCGCCTCCCCTAGCTCCACGAGAGCGTTGTAGACCTCCGACTCATAACGGGTGAACCCGAGGCTAGCCAGGGCGCTGTTTACGGACTCTTTCTGCATCTCGAAAGACACCTTCACGGCCAGATACAACCAACTCAGGGATGAAGGCGGACAGTGACTCCCAACGTGTAACCCAGAGTCACAGACCACCTAGGCAAGATGCGAAGATAAAGCTTTCCAACTCAGATCGACCCCCATCGAGGAGTTGAAGCACCCCACAACCCGGCAGCGGACGGGCGAGACCAGAAACGGGCTCGTTCGGAGGAAAACAGGCAGGTCTACGTGACCTCCGTGCGATTAACCCATAGTCACGAAGCTTAGGGTTACAGCTGAGTTACTAACCGATCGCAGAACACCAGTCTAGAGTTACAGTCCAGAAAGGTGATTAGGAGATGACCGAATTCGAGAAGGCTTGGGCCGGTAAGGACTCCGGAATCCAAGAGAAAGTGAAAGAAGCTCTGAAGCCGAAGACCCAGATAAGAGGCAGGATCGACGGGGCAGTGAGGGCTCTGGACCTCCAGAGCAGGAAGCTCGACATCGCCTTGGTGAGCCTCAAAGAGAAGGACAAACACTACTACAACAAGATCGTTGACGCCCTCAGGACCTATGATAGAAACAGGGCCACGCTCTACGCCAACGAACTCGCCGAGGTAAGGAAGGCCCTCCGCTCCATAAACCAGGCCAAACTGGCCATAGAGCAGATCTCCCTCCGCCTCAGCACCGTCAAAGACATCGGAGACATAGCCGTCACACTGGCCCCCGCGATGTCGGTGCTGCGTTCCGTCAAAGGAAGCATATCTACCATACTGCCCCAGGCAGATGAGGAGTTTAGCAGCATCTCCGACCTCCTGAGCAGCATCCTTGTGGATGCCGGGCAAATGGGCGGCATAACCCTCAACTTCTCGTCGGCCAACGCTGAGGCAGAGAAGATTCTGGGCGAAGCCGAGGTCCAGGTCGAACAGGAGATGAAGGAGAAGCTTCCATCCGTTCCAACCGGAGAGACGGAAGAGATCCAGCTGTAGAAGGGGCCAAGATGTCGGTTCCGCCCCTACCCAAGCTCATCGGGAAGAGCGTCAAGGAAAGGTACGGAAGGTATCGAGGCACCGTCGTCGCCGTGGAAACCGACGAGAACAACCAGCCCAAGGCGATAGTCTACGAGAACGGTGGGATCCTCGTGAGGAGCGACCCCTCCTGCTTCGAGATCAACGAAACCGAGGTTGAGATCGCTCCTCCCATCGTGTACCAGGGGGAGAGGCTCTACCAGGAGATGTCCGTGTTCATGGTCAGGGAGGAAGCCCTCCTAAACCTCAGGAGCAAGGGAGTCGTCTCCGCCGAGGTGTATCGAGAGGTAGATGACGAGCTGGAGGACGCATACGAGATCCTCTTGCACAAGGGGGAGGAGACCGTTCGCAAGCTAGAGAAAAGGCTGAAGAACGTGGAGATACGAAGAGACTGGATCTACAGGCTGTTGATGAACCTGGAAGTGGTCAGGAGGATGAAGCTGACCAAGGAGAAGGATCACGCGACCGCCTATGAGAAACTTGAGAAGGAGCTGTTCACCGCCCTGAACGAAGCTGACGAAATCAAGAGACTGACGATAGACATCACATCGATGATGTCCAACATCCAGCAGATCAGGGAGCAGGACCAGCTTGAGCAGGCTCCTCTAGAAATCGTGCAGCCCAACGGGTCTCCCGAGCCCCCGAAGAAAAGCGGTGCTGAGATCAGCAAACCCGAAGAAACGGTCGTCGAGGTAAAGAAGGAAACCAGCGTGGAGCTGGCTTAAGCCACCTTCAGGGGTGAGCGGCCACGCTCGAAGTCCTCCAGAGGAGTCGAGAGGGCTTCGATTCAGACGCCTACGACACCACCCTCAAGGATGTCCTTCGCAGCAAGCTGCACATAGCACAGCTGATAGAGAGAGTTCGAGCCCGGCGACTGGCACTGGTGCACAGCGACGGGGTCACCGGCGAGGAGAAAAAAAGAGAATCCTATCTCGGGGAGATGAGACATCTCTCCCTGATTCAAGGAGCACTGGACCTTGTGGAGCTCTCACTGATGTCGGTCTCTGAAAGGATGGACACGCTGAGAATAGTCTACAAAGGTTTACTGGGGGTCCGCTCCACCACTGAGACCCTCACCAACCTGATGGGAGAGCTACCACTGGATCCGAGCGGAATCCGCGACCTTGTGGAGAAGCTTGTAGATTCGTCGAAGGACGTCCTAGCTCAGCTGCGCCTACCCGAAGGCAGGTTGCGTTTCGAGTTCCACAGCACCCAAGCCGAGTCCATCATCACAGACTGTCAGCGATGTGTGAACGAAGATCTGTCAGTACTCTTGCCTAGCGTACCTCCCTTCACCGGGGAAACCGTCGTGGTCACGGAGGACGGACGGGAAATGATGGCTGCAGACGGGGGCACAATGAGTCCAAGTGCTGAGACGACTAGGGGATCCTGGCAGGAGCAGGAGCTGGACCCGCCAAGGGAAGCCTGAAGAGTTGTCCCTCGAAGCCACGAGACTAGAAGAGAGAGCGCTAGAATACGCTCGAGAAGCAGTAGAACTCGACAAGAGGGGCCTGCGCGCCCTGGCGATAGCCAAGTACCAAAAGGCCGTCGACGCCATGGTTGGCCTAGTCAACCGCTACACGGACTCCCCCGTGCGCCGAACCTACCTGAGAAAGGTCAGGGAGTACAGGGAACGAATCAACTTCCTGAAGGGTGTTAGGGTAGGCGACGTGACCAGCGCCCTAACCTACGCGCCCACACGACCAGGGGCAAAGGAACCAGGCCAAGCCCCCACTGTCGGCCAGCGAGAGGCACAGGAAGAGGAAACCTCCATCCGCAGCTACAGGTCCGGCGTGACCTGGGACGACGCTGTTGGCATGGAACAGGTCAAGCGAATCATCCAGCAGGCCATAGTCTACCCCAACATGAGGCCCGACCTCTTTCCTCTGGGCTGGCCGAGAGGACTACTCCTGTACGGTCCCCCAGGATGTGGCAAGACCACACTCGCAGCCGCCGTCTCCACCGAGATCGAGGGAAAGTTCTACGCCATAGACGCAGCCTCCATAATGTCCAAGTGGTTGGGAGAAGCAGAGAAGAACGTAGCCAGCCTGTTCCACCAGATGAGAGCTCTGGCTCTGCGGGGAACACCCACCATCCTATTCATCG
Organism: Candidatus Geothermarchaeota archaeon; assembly: GCA_030601715.1. GTDB lineage: Archaea > Thermoproteota > Nitrososphaeria > Geothermarchaeales > JAUWBL01 > JAUWBL01. The sequence goes on from JAUWBL010000062.1 coordinate 5,844, forward strand.
ATGAGGTCGACTCACTACTCGGCATCCGGCAACAAGAGACGGGAGGAGAGGTAAGGGTCAGAAACCAGTTCCTCAAAGAGATGGACGGCCTCGCCGACAAGGCCCAGGTGAAGCTGCACCTCCACGTCATCGCCGCCACAAACAAGCCATGGGCCCTGGACTGGGGATTCATCCGCAGGTTCCAGAAGAGGATCCACATCCCCATGCCCGACCACGAGATGCGAGTCGACCTCTTCAAACACTTTCTTCGAAACGTGAAGCTCGAACAGGACACAGATTATCAGATACTCTCCAAAGCCACCGAAAACTACACCCCCAGCGACGTCAGGGACATATGTCAGACGGCGGTCATAGAGGTAGTCACCGAGCTATTCGAAAGCGGAACCGCTTCCGACCGATCCACCCAGCCCAGACTCGTAGGCATGAGAGACCTAAGGGACGCGATCAGAAGAATACGGCCGAGCGTAAGCGAAGAGATGAGGAGAGTCTACGACTCCTGGGCAGAACGCTTCAAAGCCGTCTAGAGCACCCTCTCGTCCCGATGCCTGTCAGAAGGGCCTAGGAACACAGGTCGAACCCCCGAGATTGGTCACTGCGCACACATGTCACGGTGCCAGCCTCTCGGGGTCCCTCGGGTAGAGGACCAC
>JAUWBL010000114.1 GCA_030601715.1 Candidatus Geothermarchaeota archaeon
CTTAACCTTGATGAAACGAAGGCCCAGTGCGTCGACGAAGTCGAGGAATTCGCCGTAGGGCTGGGAGAAGTTGGAGTGGATGCACGCTCCCAGCCTGCTGAGGATGTCAGACATGATAAGCCCTCCGAGTGGACACAGCTATCCCTCGCTCCGCCTCTCTTTTATGCATCTCGGCTCTACCTCTCCCTCTCCCCGGTGATGAACTCCTCGACCCACCGGTAGGCTAGGTCATCCTGCACGTTCACAGGCGGATGCTTGAAGAAATACGCAGACACACTCTCCAGCGGCCCGGAGACTCCCCGGTCTAGTGCTATCTTCACCGCCCGTATGGCATCTATCACGACGCCGGCGCTGGTGGGGGAGTCTTCCACCTGGAGTTTCACGTCTATGATGATCGGCTGGTCTCCGAACTTCCTTCCCCTCGCGTATATGTGGGCTATCTTCTTGTCGCCTAGAAACGGGATATACTCGCTGGGCCCGATGCGGGTCGGCAGCTCATAGGGAACGAGGCTCGTCACGGCCTCGGTCTTGCTTGTCCTCTTGGTCTTCAGTCTTTCCTCGACCGTCATGTTGAGAAAGTCCGTGTTTCCGCCGACGTTGAGCTGATACGTTTCCTCAACCTTCACCCCCCGAGACAGGAGCAGATCTATTATCCGCCTGTGAAGAATCGTAGCCCCGACCTGACTCTTGATGTCGTCGCCCGCAACCGGCAACCCTGCTCTCTCGAAACGAACCGACCAGGCTGGGTCAGAGGCTATGAACTCAGGGATAGCATTGATGAAAGCCACTCCCGCATCCAGACAGGCCTCAGCGTACAGTCGAGTCGCATCTCTGCTTCCCACCGGCAGGAAGTTAACTAGCACCTCGGCGTCGGCTTCCCTGAGAATCTCCCTAGCGCTTGAATGCGGGTTTTCTGAATAGGCTTTGAATGGCTCAATCATGTGTGGGGCGACCCCATCCGATATCGGTCCAGGCACTACCTCAACACCCAACTTGGGCACTTTGGCGAAGCGGACGCACGAGTTCGGCTCCGTGAATATGGCTTCTCCGAGGTCCCTTCCGATCTTCAGCCTGTTGACATCGAACGCGGCAACGAACTCCACATCACGTACACGGTAGCCTCCGAAAACAGTGTGCATCAGACCCGGTACAACCGCTTGGTCCTTCACCGCTCGGTAGTAGGACACACCTTGGACTAGGGCTGAAGCGCAATTCCCAACTCCGACGATCGCAGTCCTTATCTTTCCCATCTTCAATTCGCCGACATGAGACCCCTAAGAACCATTCTCACGGCTCAACTTTAGGCGCAGCCCAAACATGGATTCTTCTAGGAGGGTTCACGACCCCTTAGAACAGACGTATGGAATACACACATGATGTGGAATACGCTTCCATGTTGGAGCAATACCGGAGAGAAAAAGACAAGTACTTCGCGGAGGCGCCCGATTCGCCTATTCCTCCTGACCAGCGCCACCGTTTCACCGGCCTCCGCTATTTCCCCGTTGATCCCAAATACAGGTTTTTCGCAAGACTGATCGAGCATGACGAACCTCAGAAGGTCTCTATGGTGACCAGCCGTGGAACCGTCGACGAGTACCTGAAGCAGGGATATCTGAAGTTCGAATTGGAGGGGCAGACGCACAGGCTCCAAGGCTACAGATCGCTGCGCCACCATCACGAGGAGTCCTTGTTTGTCCCCTTCCGAGACGCCACATCAGGAGAGGAGACCTACAGCTCGTCTAGGTACGTGGATATCCACATGTCAGAGGAGGGCGTGTACGAGCTGGACTTCAACACAGCCTACAACCCGTACTGTGCCTACAGCGATGACTACACCTGCCCCCTAGCTCCCCAGGAGCACTGGCTCCGCATACCCATCAGAGCCGGTGAGAAGAACTACAAGAAGAGCCAACAGTAAGCCGCGTGGGTTCCTCGCAGCTTCCAGGGGTTCTGCCATCGGCGGAACATGGCTACCGATGTTTAGGAGGCTCTCCACTCTTGGAGGGCATCCAACTCCAAGAACTCTTTCAGGATCCGTCCTGTGGCCCCCCAGATGGTGTATCTCGGATGCTCATAGAACCACAGCTTCCGGGATACGCCCTCCCTGACAAAGGTCCGCTGCCTGAGAATGCTTGGGTTCGACAGTTCCTTGAGAGGCAGTTCGATGACCTCGCTGATCTCCGCCCCGTCGGGGGCTGGCTCGGGAGCCTCGTCCAGCAAGACCACGAAGGGAGTCACCAAGAAGTTGCTGACAGGTATGTCCACGTCGCCCAACCTCCCCAGCACCTGGTCCTTCCGAACGCTGACGCCGATCTCCTCTTGTGTCTCTCGTATGGCGGCTTCGAGGGCTGATGCGTCGTCAGGCTCGAGCTCTCCGCCTGGAAGGGAGATCTCGCCGGCGTGTCTCTGCACATTGATGCCTCTTCTCGTGAAGAGGACGTGGAGCCGACCATCCTTCTCATAGAGCAACAGGAGAACCCCGGCTCGCCTTCTCCCCGGGGCCAGCGCTGGATGTCCCGTCCCAGTCGGGAGGGTTTCCTTCAGTCTTCTTCGAAGGATTTCCGTGTCCACCAGCACCTCATCACACCATTAGCGATCGAGGAGTTGACTCCATAGAACTGGGACTCCGACGGGATCCAAGATAAGTCCAAGGTCCATAAGAGCGGACGTGAAGGCTGCAGAGGCTGCTTGGGCTAGAGGCCGTACTTGTCGGCAAAGGCCCTAAGGGCCTTCTTGAAGAGTTCCAGGGGAAACTCCACGATGCCCGCTCCCACCTGGCCCACGCCCGCCTCCCGGTGAGCTATTCCCGTGTTGATGGTCGGAACTCGTCCCGTCTTGACAACCTTGCGGATGTCTAGGCCCGTGGGTGTGCCGCGGAACCCGAGGAAGGGTATCTTGAAGTGTTTGTGCTCCGCGACCGTGATCTCGTACATCCGCTTGGTGTTCTGAACCGCGAAGTCGACACTGCCACCCACCCAAGAAACGATGGCGGGGGCGGCTGCCATGGCGAACCCTCCAAACCCGGCGGTCTCAGTGATGGAGCTGTCCCCGAGGTCTCCGCTGGCATCCTTTTCGCTGTAGCCAGGGAACCAGACGCCCTTCGGCACCGGCGCAGGGGCCGTGAACCACTTCTCGCCTAGACTGCTAACCCAGATCCCGGTGTCGGTGGCGTTTCGGGACATAACCGTAACGATGGTGCTGTATTCGATTCCGTGGGCCGCCTGGGTCATCGCCTTAGCCGCTGCCATCCCGAGGTTTAGAGTGGTGAAGTCGTTCTCGCTCATGAACCCGTAGGCTTCCCGCACCCGGTCCTCGCTCAGATCGGTCTTCAGCAGGTGGGGTACGATCCTTCTGAGGAAGAGAGAAGTGGTGGCGACATACCGGTTGTGGCAGTCGTCCCCCATGGTCAGGGCCTGCGATATGAGAGGCCTCAGGGCCAGTCCCTTTTCCTCCTCCCTGATCTGTCTGATGGTTGCATCGAGGACCGGTGCTAGGGTGTCCTCCATCCAGCGAAGCCTCTCCATCACCTCTCCGCTGTATGCCCCGTAACGTAGAACCTTCCCAATGCCCTCGTTCATGTTCGAGTAAGTCTCTCCCCCGTGCTCAAGATCCTCGACCACAAAGACGGGCATCCGCGGAGAGACGACTCCTGCCATGGGTCCTACCACGTCGTGGTGGTGGTTCGGATGGTATTCCACCTCGCCGGAGGCCGCGAGCTTCTCGGCCTCTTCGGGAGTTTCTGCCCAACCTTCATACAATAGTGCGCCTATGACGGCTCCCCTCATGGGGCCGCTCATCCTCTCGTAGGTGATCGGCGGGCCGGCGTGGAGAAGAAGACGATCGACGAATCCGGGTATCACATCCGCTGCTCTGCCGACCCCCACCCAGTGGGGGTTGGATGCCATCATCCTGTCGACAGCCACCTTGTTGGCTGCCTCAATCTCTCCCTTGATGTCCTTAGAACTCGACACGGCTGATCAGAAGTCATTGAGACAACACCCAAAGGATAAATCTCCCATGGAGCGTAGACAAGAGGTATTGGAAGGCGTCCAAGCTTCCAATGCGGGTTCAGAGGGTGATCTCAATAGGTAGTCGATCGCTGTTGGCCAAGGAACTGAGAGCTATCAACGTAGGAATCGAGCTTTTCTACGAGGCGTTGAGGGATCAGGGGGTCGAGGTCGTTCACGTTGCCTGGAAGCCTAAGCCGGAGCTCGAGGAGGAGTACGAGGACATCCTTTCCAAGATACTCTGACCCTCGAGCACCAGTCTGCTTCTTGAGTTCCACGACATCCAGACGCGGGTTGAGGTGCCAACGATGGAATTCGAAGGAACATTCGATGTGAACGTGTCGAGGGACAAGACCTGGGAGTTCATCATGAATCCGGCGGAGACGTCTATCTGTCTGCCCGACTCCTAGAGCTTCGAGGTCGTCGAAGAGGACACCTTTCACACCGATTTCAAGGTTGGAGTATCCTACATTCGAGGAACAGTGAAGATGATGGTGACGATGACCGACAAGATCCCAAACAGACACGTGAAACTGGAGGCCCCAGGAAAAAGGATCGGGAGCACCATGGAC
>JAUWBL010000193.1 GCA_030601715.1 Candidatus Geothermarchaeota archaeon
GGACACGACGCCGAGATGCAGCCGATCCGTGGCGAGGGACTTAGATACTCCGGCGCCGCCCCCATCATGAGCCTCCTCAGACACCTCGGCTACCTCGATGCTAAGACGTATCCGGCTGATGAGACGGCGATCTTCGGGGCCGCGAGGCTCTTCGCTCAGACGGAGGGATTCATACCAGCGCCTGAGTCAGCCTATGCCATCAGGGCCATGATAGACGAAGCGGTCAGGTACAAAGAGCTGGGGGAGGAGAAGACGTTGGCGTGCAACATCTCGGGACACGGATTCTTGGACATGGAGGGATACCGGGAAGCCCTGAACCTGTGACCCCGACGAGATCCGAATACGCTCCTTTCCCGATTAGAGGCTTATATCACATGAGCCCTAAGAATTCCGACATCTCAGTCATGCCGCGGGAACGAATCCAGAGTTCCAATCTCGACAAATCTACGCCTCCTGGCCAGGCATATGTAGACACCTTCCCGATCTACGACATTACCCCCAATCTGCCCCTGTTCGACTCCACGAAGTGGCGCTTCCGCGTTTGGGGTGCGGTGGAGAACCCAGTAGAGTGGGCTTGGGATGAACTCATGCAACTGTCGGTCATTGAAGTTGTTGCTGACTTCCACTGCGTGACGAAATGGTCCAAGAAGGCTCTAGTGTGGGAGGGCGTTCCGACGCGAGAGATAGTAGAACTCGTGCATCCCGAACCAGACGTCGTCCAAGTCATGGCCCACTGCTCCGAGGGCTACACCACCAACGTGCCGCTGGAATACCTGTTAATGGAGGACAGCCTGCTGGCCTTCAGCCTCAACGGCGAACCACTGACGCCAGAACACGGTGCACCGCTGCGTCTCCTCGTGCCCCAGCTGTACGCGTGGAAGAGCGCCAAATACCTGCAGGGCTTGGAGTTTCAGGCAGAGTGGGAACCTGGTTTCTGGGAGCGGCGAGGATACCACCTCATCGGAGACCCGTGGGAGGAACAGCGCTACTGGGAGCCAGTGGACCGTGTGCGTCAGTGGTGGCGCAAGATCCGCGTTACCAAGGTCGAGCGTGCTGACAAAGGAAAGTAGACATCACTCCAGTCTTGGTCGATAAGGTCCATGCACAACTCTTGTAGGCTGGGAGACGGAGGTGTAACTGGTAGTCACCCGATGAGCAATATGGAGTGTGGATCCGCCTGTAAGGATCTCGGGATGAAGGGCTCTATGCTAGCCTTGGAGGGCGTCTTCGATCGCTGTCCTCAAGTTGTCATAGCTCGGTACGCCAGAGAGCTGGTGGCCGTTGACATATATGGTGGGGGTTCCTGCGACGCCGTAGCTTTCTCCGTCGTCCTTGTCTTTTTGAACCTCCTGCGTGAAGTCGCCGTTCTCAAGACATTGAATGAACTGGTCGATGTCCGGGACGCCCGTTCCTGTTGCATATTCTACGAAGAAGGAAACGGCGTCAGCTGACGCAGACCACTCATCTTGCCTTTCGAACAACTTATCGTGATAGTCCCAGTACAGGCTTGGATCTTGGTCGAAGACGCATTGAGCAGCCTCCGCAGCCTTCTGGGAATGCGGCGAAACGAAGGGAAAATCCCTGAAGACAAGCTTGACCTGACCCTCGTAGTCGTCCAGTATGCTATGAAGGATTGACTGAATAGACCAGCAGGCGGGACACGCGAAGTCGGAGAACTCGACCATAGTAACAGGGGCATCTGGGTCTCCTCTAACTGGGTCGTCGTCCTCGCTGACATCGACCACGTTTGACCCATCCGAAACCAGCGTTGTATAGAGGGGGAGGCCTACAAGCAGCACAACAAGCAGAATGACGAGGTAGTGTGTCAGTCCGAGTTTGAGACGCATAGCTCAAATTTGAAGTCGTCAGACATGATGATAACTGTTTGCATCCGAGTGTTCTGAGGAGCTTCCTTTAGCGGTGAGGTCGCCCATGATCCGTCGATGTGACAGCAACGAATTCGATGTGATCTATGCGATTGTCAACGAAGCAGCTCACGCCTACAAGGGGGTTATTCCTGCAGACCGCTGGAAAGAACCCTACATGTCTAGAGATGAGCTTCAGCGGGAGATGGATGAAGGAGTTGCGTTCTGGGGATGCGAAGAAGAAGGGAAACTGGTCGGAGTGATGGGCATCCAACACGTCCAGGATGTCACCCTCATCAGACATGCCTACGTCCGCACGGTCAAACAGGATCACGGCGTAGGAGGAGAATTGCTGTCCCATCTCCACAAGCAGACCACAAGCCCCATCCTAGTCGGCACATGGACGGATGCCACCTGGGCAGTGCGCTTCTATGAAAAACATGGCTTTCTACTGGTTTCTGCCGAAGAAAAGGACCGGTTGCTCAGAGAATACTGGTCGATCTCTCAGCGTCAGATCGAAACCTCTGTGGTCCTTGCAGATCATAAGTGGTTTGATGCTCGTCGAAGGGAATCGGAAAGTGTTTGATTGCGTGAACTCCTCGGCGTCGGCTTTGCACCAACACGGTAATCGGATTTCTGGCGTTCCTCCTCGTCGGCCTATCCTGAGCGAGTCTGAACCGTTCGGAGTCCATCTTGGCGAAGGCCTTCTCCATAGTCTCAACTGGCTGCGCCTCCTTAGTTGCTCTGGCTTCGCGGAAGGCTCCATCTGTCGCAGCGTGGATCGTGTCGTGGAACTTGATACCGCACAGAGTGAGGAGGCCGGCGATCACCTCATCTTCTCGGGTCGTTTGATCGACCTCCCAATCCGGGTGAACTCCCGTCGACGGACGATGGGTGGTCCGAGCTGAGGGGGTAGGATCGGTGGATTTGCGCAGGCATAGCAGAT
>JAUWBL010000113.1 GCA_030601715.1 Candidatus Geothermarchaeota archaeon
TCCGTTTCTTGGTTCCTTTCTGGTGCGTTGGCGGGTCTGGCTGGCGCCTTCCTCGGACTCTTTACCACAGGAACGCCCAACCTAGGCACTTTCCTCCTTGTTAGCATCTTTGCGGCCAGTGTCACGGGTGGGATCTTCAGCGTATATGGAGCAGTGCTCGGAGGTTTCGTAGTGGGCTTGAGCGAGATCATGGGCTTGAACTATGCGGCTAGCCTACTTGGGAACTGGGTTCTCCCCTACAGACCCGCCATACCGCTTCTAGCAATGCTCATAGTACTTCTGGTGGCACGAGAAGGCCTGACGGGTGTCCGATGGTCACGATTGGCCAGACTGGAGGTTTTCAGGCGTGGTTCTCCCGACTGAATTCATCATCTTCGTGACGAGCCTCGCGGCATGGTTCGGCTTCTACCTCATAGTAACCGTTACCCTAAACCTGGAATACGGCTTCGCAGGCATACCTAACTTCGGCAAGTTGCTACCGATCGCCGGAGGTGCATTCGTGGCCGGCTTCTTCCCCGGAAGGTTGGTCGCTTGGCTCGCTGGAATAGACACGTCCGAAGGATACATAACCGTAAATGTCCGGATTGTAACGGAGGTAACCTCTGTCCTCAAGGAGGATGTGGGGCTCTCTCTAACCGTGTTCGTACTCACTCTCGTCGTGGCAGCGGTCGTAGGCGCAGGGCTCGGATACATAGCGGCGTACCCGACGATTAGGCTGAGGGAGGAGTTCCTCGCCATGACCCTTCTGGCAGTGGCTGAAATAGAGGTAGTCATAGGCAGGTACTACGACCCCTTGGTGGGAGGCCCCCTGGGCGTCCAGTTGCCGGATCTCTTCGCCTGGATAGGAGGAGCCCTACGCTTCCAGATAATGCCTATCATAATTCTCGGCATTGCCTTCCTCGTCTTCCTGTATGTTCAGCGTCTGACAAAGTCCCCGCTGGGTAGGGTACTACGGGCTGTCAGAGACAGCGAGGTCGCCGCATCCACCGTGGGAAAGGACGTTAGAAACTTCAGAATCAAGGCTCTGGTGACGGCCTCCGCTCTGGCAGCCATTGCGGGTGCTCTGGTCTCCCTCTACACCCTCGGACTAACGGCCATATCTTTTGATAGGGTGGGGTGGACTTTCTGGCCATTTGTCATGTTACTCATGGGTGGGATGGCGAACAACTGGGGAGTTATGATCGGCACATTCGCCTTTGTGGCCGTTCGCCGTCTCATCTTCCTCTATAACGACCTTCTAGAGCCTTTCATCCCCTTCAGTGTGGTGTGGCTGGAGTCTCTCCTGCTGGGAGGAGCCCTCCTCGCCATACTCATGTTCAGGCCCCAAGGCATACTGCCAGAGAAGCCCATCAAAACCCTAGAAGAACGTTCCTTAGTGAGATCGCTAGGTATTCTTGCGATACTGCTTGGTGTGCTTTCTCTCGCGGGGGGGCTTTATGGACTTGCAGGAGGTGTAGACCTTGGGTTTACAATTAGCGAAATAGTGGTCACTCCTCAGGAAGGCGGCCTACTTTTCTCAATCGTTGGTGCAATTGTACTGTTCTTAGGTATTGTTGCTCGTAAGTACAGATGAATGGAGTAATCATCGCTGCAAAACCGTGAAGATATCTCAAATTCTCCTTTTGGAATAAGGGTTTGCTCCTCTCTGGGGATGCCGACAAAGAACAGCCGAGTTTAGGCAATGCACTTCTCACAACTGCGCCTACTACGCTCTGGCTGTCCGGCACCCATCCTTGCTGTGCGAGATAAGCCGCCGGTTGGTCCAGAAGATGCTGAGCACCCAAGCCTCAAAGGAACGGACTATGGCAGAAGGATACGACTGTTGCCTCTTCGTGACCTGCAGGCGGTCGTGAACAGCCAGACGACGAACATCGACAGTTGACCAGCACGTGAGACCCGCAAACTCCCCCCTACCCAGTCCTGGGTAAGCGACATCGTCGAAGCCCTAGATGACGAGTTCCAGGATGATGGGCGTCAGGAACGCCTCCACGAAGGCGGCCAACAGGAGGAGAGGGACGAGGTATCGGAGGAAGAACCTGACGCCCCTCTTGAACTCTCGGTCTATGTGGCCTCTTCCCTGAATGTGCCTAACCAGCTCGTACCCCAGCCTGAGGCCCACGGCGGCGCTCACCAGCACAGCCGGGATCTCGATGATCCCATGCGGTAGGAGGCCGGCGGCGGCGAAGGCGAGGCCAGCCTCTTGCTGCACCTCGAAGACGAAGATCCCGAGGATGAACCCGTTCACCGTGATGAAGAGGCCTGGGGCTACGCCGAAAAGGACTCCGAGGAGGATCGCGAAGAAGCTCTTCACCGCGTTGTTGGTGAAGACCAGCGTCAACAAGAAGAGCGGGTCGAACCCTCCGTCACCGACGTCCCCGAATATCTCCCTGAGCAGCTCGAGGAGGCCGAACTCGAGGACTCCTGCCAGAGCGTATCCCAAGAAAAGGAACGCTAGGAAGAGGACGAAGGAGAAGATCACGTACCTCCTGATGGAATGGAGATATGAGGGCTGCATCACCGACTCCCCATCGTCCATATCAGACTCACCTCCTAGGCTTTGAATCGATCCGCGGATAGGTTTCACCTCCGTGAGTCAGCACGTTCACCTTCAGATCCGATCCGTAGGGCTTGGCCAAGGCCCCGTAGGCATCGTTGACGGTGTCGAACTTCTCCAATCTAAGCCTGTCCGCCTCATCATAAGAGACGCCGTCGGACACGATGGCCACCCTATACTTCTTTCGGACAGCTGTCAGGCTAAGAGCAACCGAGGCCGCTGTGAGATCCGCTACTCCGTCCTCTCGGATGGCGTCCTCTATCCACTCGGGGTCGTGTTCCACGAGGCTGAGCCAGTCGGGGTGGTTGACGGCCACCCCCTCTACGCAGGGGGACACCAGCAGTATGCTTCCTCCCTCCTTCGTGGCTAGGTCCGCCGAGAAGAGAGCCTTCTGCGCCTGCCAAAACTCCATATCCGCCGGGTGACTGCTCGCGACGGTGATGTCAGCCTCTCCGGGAACTGGAACCTCGTAGACCGACCTCGCCCTCTCGACGCCCTCCCTGTGGGCGTCCTCGAAGTGGCCCGAGAAGACACCAGCGACTCGCTTGTCCCTCGTGAGGACCGTGTTGACGATGAAGTGGAGACCTGTCTCCTCGGCGCAAGCGTTCATGACTCTCCTCACCGGGGTGTCAAGTCTCCCAAGGGCGTTGGGAGAAGTCGTAGCGGCGTAGAGATGCATCCTGCCTACCGTCTCCTCCCCGGAGAGGCCGGGCAAGATGATCTTCGAGCCTCCCCCGTAGCCCACGCTGTGATGGGGGATGATGTTTCCGACCCCGATGCGGAGATCAGCCTTAAGGAAATCCTTGTTTATCCAGATGGGCACCCCTTCTAGAGTTCCCCTGTAGCCGAGCCTTGCCTCGTCGTCGGCAACATGATTCAACACCGTGTACTCCTCCACCACCTCCTCCCCCAGCCTCTCCCTCAACTCCCTGTCTCTCATCTTTCTGTGGGTTCCCAGGGCCACGAGAATCAGGATGTCCCTCCTCTTCACCCCCCCTTCCTTGAGGTCTTTCAGGATCCAAGACAGTATTTCCCGGGCCGGCGTCACCCTCGTCAGGTCATCGCACGCGACAACGGCGCTCCTGGCTTTTCTTGCACGAGCTCGTATCGGCTCGGAGCCCACGGGGTTCAGGAGGCTCCTGCGGACAGCATCTTTCGTTGTGGTAGTGACTTCGACGTCATGAGGCGAGACTAGGGCCAGGAGCCTTTCCCTAGGGATCTCTAGGGTAAGGGATTCCTCGCCGTATGGGATGCGGACCTCCAAGTCGGATCACTTCCACGGTCAGAAGGAATCGAATCGATGGCGTTAAAGAGGACGAAGACCAGCGCGCCTAGCATACCACAGTTCGTCTGGTGGGGTCGGTGGGATTTGAACCCACAACCTACGGGTCTCGCCGCTCCAGACCCTCCTCATTCCCAAAGGGTCGGTATCTGTTTCTATCCGTCTGGAGCCCCTAGCGACAGGAGACCTGTTGTCGCCATACCGGACTAGGCTACGACCCCTCCTCAATACAAGTCACAGAGCAGACAGATATTACTTGAGAACTCGGTCAGCCAGACTAGTCGGGTTCACAGTGGAGACCAGGGACGGTCCTTGGACAATTCTAACGTTTCAAGACTTCCTTGTATCGTTCCTGAGCGGCTTCATAAATCCGGGCTCACAAACGGTGGGTAGAGCGAAGTTGGCTCAGAGGAGATCTCTCACCCTCGCCACCGGAGTCATCCTCCTCGCCATAATCGTTGGAGTAGTGTTCTTCAGCCAGCAGCAGGCGGAGTCCTTCACCCTGAACGAGGAGCTCACCCAATTCCTCGACAGCCACCTAGGAGAGGTCGTGGTATTGGACATCATGAACACCGACTGCCCAACATGCCTCATCGAGGTTCAAGACCTCAAAGAATTCAACAAGCAACACGGGGACGACGTCATCTTGGTCTCAATCAGCATCGAATTCGGCCTCTTCACCAAGGACACGGACAGCAGGATAGCCCAGTACAAGACCGAGAATGGGGTGATGTGGTCCATGCTAGTCTACGAAGACTCTACAGATGTCATCAGG
>JAUWBL010000115.1 GCA_030601715.1 Candidatus Geothermarchaeota archaeon
GTGAGGAAGTGTTTCAGCCCCACATCGATCCCGATTGAACGTTGACCTTTTGTCTGGCGTCTTTCATCATCGATCTGGACAGCGATGTACGCGAACCACTTGTCTGTCTTCGTTCGTTTCACGATGACCTGCTTCATCTCACCCTGAATCTCCCTGTGTACCCGCATCGGCACATTTCCGATCTTCGATAGATGGAGAACATCCAGTCGTTTCCCTGTGGTTAGGATCCTGAAGCCAGACTGGTTATATGTGAAGGTCTTGAACCAGCCCTTGCCCTTGAACCTGAGTCTGCCGACCTTCCGTCCCTTCTTCTTGAGTGCTGTGAGGGATCTGAGGTTGGAGTAGAGTTGGTGGAGAACCATCTGTAGAACCTTCGAATGCACCCCCTTCAACTCTGTGTTGTCCGTCTTCAGTTTCGGTAGCTGGCTCTGTAGCTGGTATCTGCTGGGTATCTTCTCCTTTCCCTGCCACTGGGAGAGGAAGTAGTTGTAGACCTGCCTGCACACCTCCAAGGTTTTCGACATCCTCGTTTCCTGTTGGGGTTTTGGGTAGAGCCTGAACCTGTAGGTGAGTTCCAGTTCCGTCACATCCCCGTCTGTTCTTCGATGTACCGCTGGATCGAGTCATCCGACACGTGACCGTGGGTCGAGACGAAGTAGCTCCTCGTCCAGAGGGTCGGCAATCGACTCCGTAGCTTCGGGAACTCCCCCCTGAGGATCCTTGAGGTGTACCCCTTGACCTGCCCTATTATTGTGTTTGGGGAGAGCCTCGGATTCGCCTGAACAAAGAGGTGAACATGATTATTCCTCATGCTGAGGGCTATCACTTCACACCCCAACCCCTCCACCTTCTCCCGCACAAGCTCTCCAAGCCTCTGCTTCACCTTCCCCACGATGACGGGTCGCCTGTACTTCGGACACCACACGAAATGGTAGTTCATGAAGTGGATGCAGGTCTGGGAAGCAACATACCCCCTCGGCATCTACCAATTCGATAGCGACACCCCATGTATGTCTTCGCTCTCATCCCACCGCTGAAGCATGTGGGATTTCCCGCTCAGAAGAGTTAAAGAGGGGCCAAGTTTTGTAGAAATGTCATACAAGACATCACTCTAGGTGGATGGGTTGGAGCGGGAGGAAAGCCTGGAAGAGACAAGCTCCGTCTTCAAGGCTCTGGGTAACCCCACGCGGCTGAGGATCCTGACCCTCGTCTCAACCGCTGGGAGACCTCTCCACATCAAGGGGGTTTCCAGACATCTCGCAATGGATTACGCGGCTGTCTATCGTCACGTCCGGATCCTCGAGGCGGTCGGCCTACTCAAGATCTACGAGGTTGGGAGGTCCAGGGTTCTGAGCATAGCCCACCCGGAAGCCTTAGCCGCCCTCCTTGGAACCGCGGAGTTCATCGCTCCTAAAGCCTAGAAGCATTTCTGACTTCGTGATACCTCTTTCGAAAAGCCCCTGTGCCACAGATTGGCTCGGGTTAGTATGATCAGAATGACATAATAATCATACGTAACGCTTCATTTATATTCAAGGAAATTAGAATATCAGCGCTTGTGGAGCGTCGGAGATGAGCGAGCACCCCTCCCTTTCACGCACCTTGGCTCTGGCCTCCCTCCTGGCAGCCGTGGCGGCGACGTTTGAGATTCTTCCCCTCGACATCAGGATCGTTGGGTTCGAGAGGCTTTCCTTCGACCCGGTCGGCATCCCCATCCTGCTCACCCTCATGCTCGCTGGGCTCGTGCCCAGCGTCTATGTGGCGGGGATCAGCTCTTCCATCATCTTCTTCAGGGGAAACCTCGCTGGCGGTACCCTGAAGCTCTTAGCCGAGCTCTCCACAATCCTCGGATTCTACCTTCTGATGAGGAGAGGCATCTTGTGGGCGTCGGTATCGGCTCTCTCGGTCAGGGTCATCTTCATGATGCTGACCAACTACTACCTCCTCCAATTCTTCTTCGGGATCCCACCGGACGTCGTGGTCTCAGTTTGGTTGCCTTTTCTCGTCCCCTTCAATCTCGCGCAAGGCCTCATCAATATCTGGGGGGCCGACTACGTCAAACTCCGAATCCCTCGGAGCTTCAAACAGTTCTTTGGATACACAGCCAAAGGAGGCCAAGCTCAGAGGCGTAGCGTCGACACATCGGCTGCATCTTAAAAGGGCGTCTTCTGTATAACCTTCTAAATCGGGGGAGGATTGAGATGCTTCAAGGTTCGAGGGTCGACCCCGCAAAGTGGTTTCGGTTCTATCTGCACGATGGCGAGCCACTGCACAGGGATGCAGGGGATTTGGAGGAGTTCCGAGAAAGCATAGAGGCTGTTCCTATCGAGTCACTGCAGTTTCACACCGTGAGGGGAGACTTCTCCAGATGGATATCCGATGTGATCGGCGACCCCTCCCTCTCCGCTGAACTGGGGGCTCTCGACTCGAAGGGAGAACGCCTGAGAGAGGAGATCTCGACCGTCGTTGGCAGGGCCGTGCGTGAGTCGGGTCTCGGCATATCGCTCTCGGCCCTCTGCCCCGAATGCGGAACCACCGTGGAGAAACCTAGGAAGGCGTGGTCGATGACGGGGAGGCCCAGCCGGGAGGGGAAGAGGACCAGGCTGACGATAGGCATCTTCGATTGTCCGGGATGCTCCCATATCTTCCGCAGAGCCCTGAAGAAGGAGACCCTTCTCTAAGAAAGGCGGGGCGTCATCCGGCCTCTGCCCGGTTTTCACTTCCGAGGAAGAGGTGTTCATAGGGGGGTCTGATGAGCAGGATGTCTTCGACGTAGGCTCTGAAGGGCTCCGCCAAGCTCCAAGCCTGGGATATGCACCCCCGCGCGGCGTGGGGTGGGTCTCCGTCGAAGATCTCGGAGACGGTGCCCATTCCGGCCCTTTGGATCTCATCCTCGAAGAGAGGCTTCATGAAGAGCTCGTAGGCCAGGGTTCGCTCCCTCTCTCCTTTTCCGAACGTCTTCAGGTAGGAGGTCACAAAGGGTCCCAGCAACCACGGCCACACCGTTCCGTTGTGGTAGGTCAGATGCCTCTCGCGCTCGTCACCGACGTAGCTACCCTCATACTTGGGGTCGTCTGGGTCCAGGGTTCTGAGTCCATAGGGCGTCTGAAGTCTCTCCCACACCTTCTCCACGATCGAGAGTGCTTGAGGTGGCTCCAGCATCCCGAACTCAAGGAACGTCGCCAGGATTTGGTTCGGCCTGAGGGACGCGTCCACCTCCTTGCCGTTGACGAGGTCAGACAGGTACTCCTCGCTGGGGTTCCAGAAGAGCTCCATGAAACTCTCGCTGACCGATGTCGACATCGAGTCTGCGAAGTCCACCATATCGGTGTCTCGGAGGAGAAGAGCCAGCTTGTGGGCTATTCTGAGGGCGTTGTACCAGAGGGCTTGCATCTCGACCGACGCTCCCTCCCTAGGGGTAGGAGGGCAATCCATCCAAGTGAGCAAAGGGCCATGCGCCAGCAGGCCGGTCTTATCCACGCCTATGCCGAAGTCTGTCCCGTCCCTGTAGTGTCGGAGGATGGACTTCACCGTCTCCCACAGGCCGTCCCTCACGGTGTCGATGTCCGCCGTGTACTTGAGGTACTGGTAGACCGCGTTGACGAACCAGAGGGAGCCGTCCACGCTCCGATAGTCGGCCTCGTCTTCCCTCTTCGGAAGGTTGTTGGGGATGATTCCCCTTCGGCAGTATTGGGCGAAGGACAGGAGGATCTCTCGGGCCTCCGCGTGGCGACCCCTCACAAGACACAAGCCGGGCAGCGAGATCATGGAGTCCCGGCCCCAGTCGTGGAACCAGTGGTACCCGGCGATGATGGACTTCCTTCCCGTGGATCTGCGGTGCACTAGGAAGGAGTCCAACGCCAGGACGATCCATCCCAGCCAAGACTCTCTCCTTCCCCGCGTTATCCTCTGGGCTTGTTCCAGTGTCTCCAACCTCTCAGCCACCCCCGAGGCGAGTTCTTTCCTTTCGTCCAGTTCCGCCAGCCTTTTGGAAACTTCTTCCTCGTTGCGGTCGACGCATGCAGCGAGGTAGGCGTGGGCTTCGGCTCCCGGAGCCACGGTGAAGGTGAAATGACCGGGAGCGAAGAGGTCTTCCGTGGCTTCTTCCTTCCTAGCGTGGTCTGTCGGATAGAAAACTCGTTCGATCCAGAGGGAGCTCTGGGTCAGCTCCATCTCTCTGGAGAGCAGGCCGAGAACTGGGCCCTCGTCTGGCCGCCGGAGGATCAGGTGGCCCCGGTCAGCTGATTGTTCTATGGGGTGTTTCCCCCTCGATGTGGTGTTGTGCGGCCTGATGGCCACGAGGGGAGATACTTGCAGCTCGACCTCGTTCTGTGTCGGGTTCTGGACACGGTAGGAGGTCAGAAGGAGGTTGTCCCCCGATTTGAGCATCAACGACTTGGTCACGAGGACCCTCCCAGCCTCATACTCGAAGGTCGGAAGGGGGTCCATCAGGAACTCTCGCTGATAGACAAACCCCTTTGGATGGGGCCCTACGTCTTGATACATGTTGGTCGACAACTCATAGTGATCCTTGCCCACCACGAGTTTCTCGTCGAGCTTGGAGAGAGCAAC
>JAUWBL010000151.1 GCA_030601715.1 Candidatus Geothermarchaeota archaeon
GGTCTCCCCCTCCTCAGGGTCAGAGATGTTCAGCTTGAATCTCACCATCGTGATTGGGGTCACCGCCCTACAGCCATCTGCGTTGCACTAGGCATTCTTACCCCCAGCGTTCGGATATATTTGGGGTTCCTCAACCCACCAGCTCTCGACCTTCCCTCTCCAAATAGGACATGCATTTCGGGCTCTGCTCAGTCGAGGCCTTTGACTAGTACCCGAAAAGCGGATCTGAGACTCTCTTCACCTTGGCGAGTTCCTCCAATGCCTTCCTTTCGTCAGCGTTGAGGTCATCGTAGAACTCTGTGAACAAGGCCTTGGCGTGGGGGGAAGGCACATCAACGTAGAGAATGTCACCTTCCTTCACATCCCTACCGACCACGATCCCCCTTACCGACACAGCCACCTCCATTCCCTCCGATGCTTCAGGAATACTCTCACCCTTCTCTTGGACCTGGTGGATCTTGCCTACTCTCCTGCCGTCTGACCGGACCAGGGGATACTTGGGTTTGATCCGCCCCTTGTCCACTCTCACTCCGAAAATCGCGGGCTCACTCCTTCTGAAGACGAACCCCTCCAAGATCTCAAGCTTACCTGGGAATACGAAGGAGCTCAGAAGCCTCTCCCTCTCTCTGGCATGGGCTCGGGATGCCCAGTCCGCATATTCATCGACGACCCTGTACAGGATGTCTCCACGGAAGATCGGGACCTTCTGGAGGTCTGCTTCTGCCTTGGCATCGGGAAAGGTGTCGACATTGAATGCGAGAATGGCTCCCCGGAATTCATCCATCTTTTTCACGACGGAAGCCTCAACAACATCGTTTCTTGAGACAGGCCCCACATCCGTCTTTCGGAGAGGAACAGACTTCCTTCCGCAATACTCGACGAGGGCTTCCAGAGATCCCAGGGTGTCCGCCTTGATTATCACTCCTTCTGCATCCGTTTCGATTCTGATGGAAGAGATCTCCTTCTCTATCGCTTCAAGAAACTCAGAGGAATCTGTCTCATCGTCAAACGCATAGAAGGGAGAGCCCGCGTAGACGTCCTCTGTGTCAGGGCTGGCGATGATTATGCCTGAAGCTGGCGAGATTCTCTCCACCCGCTTGAACTTCTTCCTTGGGTCCCTGATTTCGTCTAAGGGAGCCGGAAGGAGCAGAGCTCTTATTTTCCTCACCTTCGGCCCGCGGCGCGAGGCGATGGCGAGTCTGTACCCAGACTCGAGCAAGCCATCCACGTGAATGGCCCTAAGGACCGTTCCGAAGCCGATCTGTTCACTCACCTCGAGAATCGTTCCCCTCGCAGGGCCTGAGTAGTCGACTTCCAATTTCTTCAACATGAACCGCTGCACCAACCCGACGAGGACGGTCAGAACCTCTCTGACTCCCTCCCCCGTCATGGCGCTCACCGGAACCAACGCGATGGTCCTTTTGAAATCCTTGACTTGGTCAAATCGTTCAGCCTCAAAGCCATAGGAGGACAGCGGAGCGATGATGTCGTATAGCTTGTCGACAAGGATCGACCTGACAGCCGACTCCTGTTTCGGGAGCGACTCCATCAGGGATAGGGTTCGCTGATCCTTCCACCCGTGGATTAGATCAATCTTGTTTGCCGCGACCAAGAACGGAACCTTCCTGTCGACAAGGATCTGCAGGCTCTCGTGGGTCTGCGGCTGGAATCCCTTCGTCAAATCCACCACAACGACTGCGATGTCAGACGCGGAGCCGCCCCTTGCACGGAGGTTTCTAAAAACTTCATGTCCCGGGGTGTCAATGACCAACAGCCCGGGAACCACCATTTCGAAATCGAACTTCCTGAGAAGGGGGCCGCAGATGTTTTCGACGGTTTCCCTGGGAAACAGGCTGGCTCCAATGTGCTGCGTTATCCCGCCTGCCTCACGAAGCTGGACGGCCGTCCCCCTGATCTTGTCGAGCAGAGTTGTCTTCCCTGAGTCAACGTGTCCGAGGACGGTGACGATGGGCTGTCGATAGAGAACACTCATAATGCAAGCCTCCGCCTAGATACTCCATTTACCAGAAACGTTGGAGGGTGCGGCCGTAAATTCAACCGGACCACGAAGAGAGGTCCAGCTCCGGGAAGAGGATGGAAACTTCCGCCTCGAAACTTTCCCTAGAATCGGAAGCATGTATCAAGTTGTCGGTTATGTCCAGGCCGAAGTCGCCTCGGATGGTGCCAGGGGCAGCTTCTACGGGATCGGTCACCCCGATCATCTCTCTGACCACTCGAACGACCTCTCTGCCTCTCAAGACCGCGGCCACCATGTCTTTCCTGCTGACCGTCTCAACCAAGTCCTCAAAGAAGGTTTTGCCTCGGTGCACTGAGTAGAACTCTCTGGCCTCCTCACCGCTCATTCTCAAGAGCTTTAACCCCACGATCTTGAGACCTTTAGCTTCAAAGCGGCTGAGTATCGTTCCGACAAGCCCCCTCTCCATGACGCCGGGCTTCAGAAAAACCAGGGTCAGATCTTGCCTAGACATCAACAAACTCCCCCACACGTAGGAGGTACAAACTTCGCCTTATCCCCTCTTCTGGTATCTGTGTGGGTCGGAGTCGCAGATGAGCAAAAGGCGTTCAAACTTGTCTGAATCGAGAGCGAGATCGCGTGAAAAACCTCGATATTCGTCGGGACCCGGGCTACTCGGATCTAGGAAGTACCCTTGACATACTTCTTAGTCCACTTGTACTTCCTAGGATCTCGCTTGAACTTGAGCTGGCTGAGCCTGCACTTCTTGGAACAGAACCAGAAGGCCGTGCCGTCGTTCTTGATGTATTTCATGCCTGTCCCTGGTCTTATGTTGCGGCCACAGTACGAACACTCGTTCTCGATGACCAAAGATGTCCACTCAGCGCCGGAGCTTCCTCGCTTCCCTCTCGGTCTCTCGAAGAATCAAGATGTCTCCGATTCTGACAGGACCCAAGACATTCCTAGTGAGGATCCTACCTGACTCTCTCCCTTCCATGATCCTGACCCTCACTTGGATGACCTCGCCCGTCATTCCAGTTCTACCCACTATCTGGATGACCTCGGCTGGCGTCTGTTGCTCGGACGCGCTCAAGAATCCGCACCCAACTAGGCCTTGTACAATCCGAGACTCTCCAAGTGAGCTACTATGTCATCGACGAACTTGGCTCCCTCCCCAGCTTCGACTACGGAGACGGACGCGCATCTAACAGTCAGGCCCGCAGCTCTCCCCAACTCGTCCTGCCGTGGAACGTACATGTAGGGAGTCTTCTTCTCTCGGCACAGATATGGGAGATGCATGACGATTTCCGGGGGGTCAACGTCCTCTGCGATCAGAACCAGTTTGGATAGACCCCTCTCCACTGCCTTGGTGGTTTCGTTCGTGCCCCTCTTGACTCCGTCGACCTCCAGAGCGAGTCTGAGGGCTTCATAGGCAGCCTCGACAAGTTCGGAAGGAACTGCGATCTTCTCGCTGGACACTTCGGACACTTCGAGCCTCACCCTCGCCTATGCCATGTGCTCCTCGATCTATTAAGGCTTGGAGAGAGACGGTGTAGAATGCCAGGGCGCTACGCGTGGGAGAATACGATCTGGACCGACTCCGTGTGGACCCTTTCAACCCTCCCGTAACCCAACCTTTCCATCTGAACCATGTTTCCAACATGTTCTTGTGCAAGACTTAGCTCCCCCAGCGCAGACCGCCTGGAGTT
>JAUWBL010000008.1 GCA_030601715.1 Candidatus Geothermarchaeota archaeon
CTGACGAATGCCCTCGAGTCCGTGTGATTCTCCCACCTGACGATTCCCGCTGACTCGAGATTGCGTAGAACTCTGGCCACAGCCGTTATGCCGATGCTACAACTATGAGCAATGGCCTTCGGTGTGGTCGACCCCTTGACTAGCCCGAGCATCACCTCTTGGTGCAAATCATCGAACAGAATCGGTCTCACCCGACATGGCTTCAAGCCGTACCCCCCTGTCCTGTACGACTATTCATGGAAAAGGTGTTAGGTGAAGAAAGAGAGGGTTGGAGGGATCCCGATCCCCCCGGTCTGTCTATTCGAGCACCTCGACGTTGACTGCTTTCGGTCCTTTGTCGCTCTGCTCGACGTCGAACTTGACTCTCTGTCCCTCTCTCAGCGAGCTGTGGCCCTTGACGGCTTCGTTGTGAACGAAGATGTCCTTCTCGTACTCGTCGGTGGCGATGAAGCCGTAGCCCCTCAGGTCTAGCCATCTCTTAACTGTACCTTCTGTCATGTTTTCACCTCCTTTCATTTCTGCAACCCGATAACCCTATGAGAAAAACTGCCCGTGAGAAGTCGTCACTCAAGAAGGTTCAGCGGTTGTCTGGAGCCTTGTTGGGGCTCCACGACACTTAAGTCTAGAGAGGAGCCGCATCTACGCTTCATGGAGAGGACAGAAAGGAATGACGGCAACGAGGACAGCAGCAACCCCGGGATGTTCGGCTGACTCTATCAGGCAGTCGAGAACAAGCGGAACATGATGTCCAAGGCAGCAATAACCATGAGACCTACAGTCACCCCTACGAGCCAGCTGGTTAGCCGCTTCAGACGCTTCGTGAGCGGCTCTGGGAGTCTAGTCTCTGCTTCGAGCCTATCTGTTCCCTTCTCCAGTCGCCTCGAGGATACGAAAACCAGGAGAGTTGCGAGTGACTGATAGCGAGCTGCACGCCCTCATCCGTAGTGAGATGCAGTTTCTTCGCCAACTTCGTCCTTAGACCCCAATCAGGGTCCTCTAGCTCCCTGATCTCCTCCTTCGAGAAGCCCACAATCCCACCTCCGACAGCTTGATGACAGCATCATAGGAAGGAGCTGGAGATAGGGGGATTCAGTACGGATAAATCAGGCGTGTGGGCATCTAGGTGTCTGAGGCCATGGCAAAGGAGCTTCTCTTCCCAATCGGCGCCCTCCTGGTCATCGGTCTGACTGGCGTTTTCTACTATGGTTCGGCCTATTCTGCATGTCAGACCCCCTACTTGTCCTCAGTGGCGTCTCTGGATCTTCGCGTGAAAGCGGAATGCTCTGCTACTAGGCTCGTGTACGAATTCTCTCTGTTGACCAGCGGCGTCGGATCATTTCTCATCGGACTGATCAACGGAGTGGAGCTTGGGGGAGTCCGGATCCTTCACGTGAAGCCCCCTAGATCATCAGCCCTCGAATCCAACGGAGAGTCGGCTGGAACCTGACTCTCTCCCTAGGAAGAGGGGGAATGGTTACGGGCTATACAAATACAGATAAAAAACCGTTCGCCGTACTCCTGCGATCCAGACGTTCCCCTGGAGGCGCTCCAACCAGGTATGTGAGCTCTGTCTGCCCTGCTCCTCAGAACGCAGGATAGCTGTGTGGACTCACGACACTTCCTTGGGCCTTTTCTTCAACGATGGACGGTTCTTCTCGAAGCCGTGACCCGTCTTCTCTCTACTGCCCGCTGAAACAGTCGTTAATTATGCCGCGTCTGCCATGTCTGGTGATGCATCCATGGTGCTTCGTGAGCGTCTGCCGAGGACGATAACCGGAACGGAGCTCCACTGCAAAAACTGGCAGATCGAAGGAGCCTACCGGATGCTCCACAGCGTCCTGGACCCTGAGGTGGCAAAGGACCCAGCAAACCTCATCGTGTACGGCGGAACCGGAAAGGCTGCGAGAAGCTGGGAATGCTTCCACGCCATCGTTGAAGCCTTGGAGAATCTCGATGTCGACGAGACTCTCTTGATTCAGAGCGGGAAGCCGGTGGGCGTCTTCACGACCCACGAGTGGGCACCGAGAGTCTTGATAGCCAACAGCCTCCTCGTACCCAAGTGGGCCACATGGGACTACTTCCTCGAACTCGAGCAGAAGGGTCTGATCATGTTTGGCCAGATGACCGCTGGATCCTGGGCCTATGTCGGAACCCAAGGCATCCTCCAAGGAACCTACGAGACCTTAGCCGCTGTGGCTGAGAAGCACTTCGGAGGAACCCTGAGGGGGCGACTGGTCCTGACGGCTGGCTTGGGCGAGATGGGAGGAGCCCAACCACTCGCCGTCACCATGAACGACGGCGTGGCCTTGGTCGTCGAGGTCGACAGGTGGGCCATCGAGAGAAGGATCAGGCACCGGTACTTGGATACTTGGACCGATGACCTCCGTGAGGCTCTCGACCTCGTTCGGGAAGCGATGGAGGAAGGTGACTCACGGAGCGTCGGGCTGCTCGGAAACGCCGCGGAGGTTCACCCCAAGCTCCTAGAGATGGGTGTTATCCCCGATGTGGTAACGGACCAGACCGCCGCCCACGATCCCCTCAGGGGCTACTACCCGTCGGGGTACAGCAAGGAGGAGGCCGACCTCCTCCGAGAAGAAAACCCGTCCAAATATGTTGAGGAGGCGGGACGAAGCATGGCAAGACACGTCAAGAGCATGGTGGGGATGCAGGATAGAGGGGCGGTGACCTTCGAGTATGGAAACAACATCCGACAGCAGGCTCACGACTCTGGATACGAGGAGGCCTTCTCCTTCCCGGGCTTCGTGCAGG
This sequence comes from Candidatus Geothermarchaeota archaeon, assembly GCA_030601715.1. Lineage (GTDB taxonomy): Archaea > Thermoproteota > Nitrososphaeria > Geothermarchaeales > JAUWBL01 > JAUWBL01. The sequence goes on from JAUWBL010000008.1 coordinate 2,770, forward strand.
CTTACGTTCGCCACCTCTTCTGTGAGGGAAAGGGACCCTTCCGCTGGACCGCCCTAACCGGTGAGGAAGGGGACATCCGTGTGCTTGACGACCTTATCCTCCGAGAGTTCTCTTCAGACGAAGGGCTCTGCCGCTGGATCCGGAAGGCTCAGGAACAGGTTCGGTTTCAGGGACTCCCCGCCCGGGTATGCTGGCTCGGATATGGCGAGAGAAGCCACTTCGGCAAGCTCATCAACAGCCTCGTGAGAACCGGCGACCTCTCAGGTCCCATTTGGATCGGCCGAGACCACCTAGACGGCGGCAGCGTCGCGTCCCCAAACAGGGAGACTGAGGGAATGCTCGACGGCAGCGACGCCATCGCGGACTGGCCCATCCTCAACGCCCTCCTCAACGCCGTCGCCGGAGCTTCCTGGGTCTCCGTCCACCACGGTGGCGGTGTCGGCATAGGCTACAGCATCCACGCCGGGGTGTGCCTCGTGGCCGACGGAACGACGGAGATGGAGAAGCGCATCGAGAGGGTGCTCACCACGGACCCCGGCCTCGCCATAGTGCGTCACGCCGACGCGGGATACAAGAAGGCCAAGGCGATGGCTCAAAGCAAGGGTGTGAAGATGCCCATGCTTGAAAGGAGGTCCGGGGACTAGACCCACTCACTACTCCCTGTGCGTCCCTTCGAGATGCCCTTCGAAGCTTCGCGACCCTCCATAAGGCTGATCCCGCGTGGAGGTACACGCTCTTCCTACGACAACAGCGGTAAGGTGTGTCTCAGCTCAAACAGAACAGGCTGCCCCTTAAGGATAGGAGCTCCCCTAACGAGAGCATGGGATTCGATGTCGCAGACTAAGAATGCGGCACAGTTCCCACCTCCATAGCTCCAGACATGGCAGGTGGCTTTGTACGGCTTCTCGAAGGAAAGTCGACCTCGTAGTGGAGGCAGCCTCCGAACTCGCCCTCTGCAGACCCCAGCCTGAGGCGGGACCCGACATCATCGAAGACGGTTCCGTCGCAGTACATCAGGGACGGATCGTGGCCGTTGCGAAAAGAGAGGAAATACGACGGCGGTTCAGGGGACAGACCGTCATCGAAGCAAAGGGACGTCTCGTGACGCCCGGATTTGTTGATCCCCACACTCACTTGCTGTTCGCTGGCTCCCGCGAGGATGAGCTGGAGCTGAAGTTGGAGGGGAGAAGCTACATCGAGATCCTCAAGGCCGGAGGTGGGATCCTCCGAACCGTGGAACAGACGAGGAAAGCCAGCCTGGAAAAACTTGTCTCAAGAGCCTTGAACACGCTCGACAGGATGCTCCTCCACGGCACGACCACCGTGGAAGCCAAGAGCGGCTACGGCCTCACGCTGAGAGACGAAGTCAAGAGCCTCAAAGCAATCAAGGAGCTAGATCTCCAGCACCGTGTCGACGTCGTGCCAACCTTCATGGGCGCCCACGCTCTTCCACCCGAATTCCCCGACACCGCCTCATACACCGACCACATCGTGAAAGAGATGCTCCCACGAGTAGCCCAACTCAGGCTTGCGAAGTTCTGCGACGTCTTCTGCGAAAAGGACGTCTTCTCCATAGAGGACTCAAGACGACTCCTGTCTGAGGCCAAGCTACGTTCCATGAAACCGAAGATCCACGCAGACGAGTTCTCACGCCTAGGAGGGGCGGAGCTGGCGGCAGAAGTCAGGGCGACATCAGCAGACCATCTTATACATGCTTCGGAAAAGGGGCTTGACAACATGGCTAGGGCCGGCGTCGTCGCAGTGCTCATGCCCGGCACCTCCCTGGTGATGATGAGCGACAGATACGCCGACGCTTCGGGGATGACGTCCCGTGGTATCCCCATAGCCCTGGCCACGGATTTCAACCCCAACTGCATGCTCGAGAACATGCAGCTGGTGATAGCGCTGGCAGTCTACCGCCTGCAACTCAAGCCGATCCAGGCCCTGAGGGCGGCGACCATCAATTCTGCGGCTGCCTTGAACGTGTCGGAGTCCGTGGGCAGCTTGGAGACAGGAAAGAAGGCTGATCTCCTCGTGTTCGAAGAGAAGAGCCATAGATTCTTGGGCTATCACTTTGGGGCAAACTCCGTGCACACGGTCGTCAAAGACGGCAGAATAGTCGTGGAAGGTTTCAAGCTCGCTGGGTAGGAGGTCGAAGGTTGGGAGGGAGAGGGATAGGCACGGTGTTCAATCTTATCGCTACATCGGGGAGAGATGTGGAGTTTGACGCCAAACTGGAGTTGCAGCTGCTTCTTTCGGAGGTAGGGGACGATTCGGCGAAGGTCTGGGAAAGCGGGGTCAGTGGACTGATACTCGCTAACACAAGGCTTGAACCAAGGGAAGCGACGAGGAGACTGAGAGATCTTCTGAGCGAACGTCCCTTCGATTTCAAGCTTCTCAAGAGGATAATACCCGTGGAGGTGTGGATGGAGACCGACCTGAAGAAGATAGAGGAAGCATGCGCCAAGCTCTCGAAGAGGATTCAGACCACCGAAACCTTCAGGGTCACCGTAGAGAAGAGGCGAACCAGACTGCGAAGCCGGGAGCTGATCGAAGCGGCAGCGAGACACGTCGACGCTCGGGTTGACCTCGAGAAGCCTGACAGGATCATCCTGATACAAGTCGTGGGAGGGGAGACGGGAGTATCCCTCCTGGGCAGCGAGAAGGAGATATTGAACGTAGACAAGGCTTTCCTGGAGAAGATCGATGAAGAGTCGAACCTCTTATCAACCACAGAAGACCAGGTGCCTAGCGGATCCTTTCCTCAGGATCGGTAGGGAAGGAGAGCCATCCTCTCGATGAGGATATCTGTCAAGGCACCGACCCTCTCTTCCGCGGGCACCTCCCCCAGGATGTCCAAGCGTATTTCGAACCGCTCAGCCACCTTGTCGATTGCCTCTGGTTCCATCTCCCTGAAGCCCGAAGGGTCGACAGAGGCAATCTTCGAAGTGGCAACGGCGCTCAAGACCTCGTTCGCCGCAGACTCGTCCTGGACGACCGCGCACAACACGAGTCTCAGTTGCGAGCCGCGCTTCACCCCGGTCTTTGCGATGGCCTCGACTAACTGCCTCTCCAAGGACAGATATGCCAGCAGTCTGAGCGATGGGTTCTTTATCCAAGTTGAGCCTGAGATGTCGCCGAGTAAGGTCTCTACAACTGCCGCGCGCAGGTGTTTCGCTCCCACGATCCACTGGGCATCGACCACCTGAACCAGCTTCGCATCGATTCTCTCGGTGAGTCCACGCACAAGGTCCTCAGGGTGGTCGACATCCGCTCGGATGGGTATGACGACCAGCTTGTAGGGCAGTGGATCCAGGTCGAAGCATTCGTAGGGAGGGATGGTGCTATCCCTGGATTCCATGTCTCTTCCTGAGTTCCAGGATCCTCTTGATGTCGCGGACGACGGTGGGTGACAGCGATGAGAAATTGAAGGCATCGTCCCCGTGTGTCAGAACCAACTTCTCCATCACCTCTACCCTCTCCCATGGGAAGATGATCCACGCGTCTGTCTCCTCCACCCATTCATCGACCTTAGCCCTGTTCCACGGCTTCTTATACAGAACGACGGAGTGGACTTCCGCTGCGCCCAGATCCTGGATGCGGTCGATTACGCCTTGAAGGGTCTCCCCTGAATCAGCTACGTCGTCGACCAATAGAACCCTTCTCCCGGTCACGTCCCTCCTCGTGGGTCCCGCTATCTTGAGTTGAGAACCCTTCTCGAAGTTATCGTCATATAGTCTCGCCCTCACAAAGGCGAGCCGGTAGATACCCATGAAGTCGGCGAGCAGCCTAGCTGGGAGCAGTCCACCCCTAGAGATCCCTACGATGATGTCGAACTCCAGATCCTTCTCGTAGAGCTGCTTGGCGATTTGAGCAGACAGATGGAAAATGTCCTCCATTGAAGGGGAGATGAACCTCCTTCTGACCTCTGCCTGCGCGTCGGATGATCCGGAGGTCACGGCTACAGATTAAACGGAGTACCCTATTTATGCAAAGACCGCTGCCGTCGGTGGCATCTTCGACGTGTCAGCCTCCGTGAGTGAAGTTGACGAGACATATCTCGCTTGACTCTTCAACCTTCGTCTCCGCTCCCTCCAATGCCGATATCTCCCTGCCATCCACAAGAATCAGGTTCTGACTCTTCAGGTTCAGGAACACTTCCTCCAGACCGGCCTCCTTCGCCCTAGCCAAGTATCGACCTTTGATTCCTTCCAGCATGTCCGAGATCTTTGATCCCTCGGGGACATCCAGGTTGATCTGGGGTCCCGTCACCACCGAGATCGGACCCCTAAGCGAGACCTCGATATTCAAGCTTCGTCCCCGAACCAATAGACGTTCTCTTCGTAGCGCCGACCCTCGATGATTCCACCTGGTCCTAGGTCCACAACCTTCCTCCTCAGCACAATCGACCTGAACCTTCGTGTGGTCTCGTCCTCTTCGCCTCGGGGTGTCAGAACATCCAAAGGTATGTTGACTCCTAAGGGGCGCGCGGGTACGACATGTCTTGTGCTCTTGTGGGCGAAAAGCCGCTCGGAGTGGGCGGAGAGGACGACATCCTCCTTTGTCATGGGTTGATACATCAGGACGAGAGCCGCCTCATCCGCATCAAGCTTGTGGAACGCATCCAGTTCTGTCTCGTAAGATGCAGACACCCCCATCCTCCTGAACCTGAATTCGAGGTCGCTGGCTGACCAGCTCGAGCCGACAGGGTCCTTTGTCCCGGGAACCACGTGGACCTCGTTCTTGGTTGCCAAAGCCACCTTGGCTTCCCCCTCGCTGAGCAGTCTTCGTGCCTCCGATCTAGAAACCGACACTACACCGACCTGACTCAAGATGTCTGGGAGCGGCCCTTCATCTGGAAACGTTCTGTACCAGCGGTGAACTCGGACGCCAGCGTCTGAGTAGTCCAGAAGGCAGCAGGGCATCAGAGGAATCCCAAGGCGCAGGAGGGCTCCCACCCTGTGTGTACCGTCCAGAACGGTTCGCGATCTCCGATCCACCAGTACGGGATCTTTGAGGAGACGCAGATGTGTGATGCTGTCGACCACCTGCCTCAGGAGGGTAGGCATGACCTCTTCATGGATCCTTACTTCACCCGTTTCCAGGAGCCGAAGCTCCATCGAGAACCCGCCGTGTCTTAGAATGAGGCGGTCATCCTTCTTTCGGAGGCTGCGATAGGAGGACAGAAGCTACCACCTGAAATACGGGACTTCTCCCGAGGACAAAAGCCTTCTTCCAGTCCTTCCCGCTTACTTGCCGAGAAAAAGCCTCTTGGCATTCTGCTCCACTTGCCTCGCCATGTCCCCTGCCGTCAGGCCCATGAGGTCTCCCAGCTCTTCGACCACTCGCTTGACGAGGGGAGGCCTGGTCGTCACTCCTCTGAACTCTCCCCAAAACGGGACGGGTCCATCAGTCTCTGTTAGGACCAGCTCAGGTACACACGCTTTCGCCAGCGTTCGGACCCTCTTGGAATACGTGATGGAAGGAGTGAAGGAGATGTAGAATCCTCTGTCAAGGGCTTTCCCCATGGTTTTCTCGTCGCCGGCAAACCAATGAAAGACGGCCCCCTTGATCTGGTAGCTGTCGAGCATTGCTATGATAGATCCGGCCGTATCTCGTGAGTGAAGGTTCACGGGGAGTTCGGCGGCTTCCGCCATCTCAAGCTGGGTCTGGAAAACACTGAGCTGTTTCTGCCAAGCCCCACTGCTGCCTCGTACATATCTCTGATCAAGACCTATCTCCCCCATTCCCACGACGCGTTGCCTGCTTTTCGAGATGATTTCTCTCACCTTGTCCAGGTCGGCGTCACCCTTGGAGGCGAATGATGGGTGGAGACCCACCAGAGGGAGAACCACGCTGGAGAACTTCTCGCCAATCTCCATAGTGCGTAAGGATGAGGGTGCGTCTTCCGATACAGCAAGGAGAAGCGATACTCGCTGTTGTGTAGCGTCATATATGACTTCTCTGATGTTTTCTCGATATTTCTCGTCGGAGAGGTGTATGTGGGCGTCAACGAACAAGCTCTAGACCTCAAAACGTGAAAATCGCCCTATCCCGGACATAAGTCTTTTTAAAGACATGGATAACACTTGATCTGGCTAAGCAAGGTTGGTGAAGGGTAATGGCTGAGATTCCACTTGCGCCCATACAGCGAATCATAAAGAAGGCAGGGGCCGAGCGTGTCGGAGAGGACGCTGTTCTCGCCCTTCGAGACAACGTGGAGAAGGGGTGCCTGGAGACCGCGAGGAAGGCGGTGCAACTGGCGGCTCACGCAGGAAGAAAGACCGTCAGGGCCAGTGACATAGAGCTAGCTGCTCAAGCCTAAGCGGCGATCCCTGACAACTTTTTTTCGGTCACACCTTCTCATAGGTGGGAAGGTCAGTTCTTGCTCCGGTAGTATAGCCCGGTCAAGTATCTCGGCCTCTCGAGCCACGCCTCCGTGCGTGGACGGAGAGAGCCGAGGGCCCGGGTTCAAATCCCGGCCGGAGCACCAATCGCTGAAACTGCAAGGAGGATTGTCTCAACACAACCGTAAGGGACAATCGTCTACGGTCCTCATCGGGCATTCTGTCAGATCGACTTGAGGACCAGGATGGTGGTAAGGGTTACGAGTACGGGGATGGGCAGAGCTGGTATCATCCTTTGCCTCGAGAGCAGCATGAGGTTCAGTGCGTGGCCGAGGACGAGGGCGGCCGAGGCCACCCAAAAGAGAGTGGGGCTGCTCTGCAGGGCGAAGGAGAGCATCATGGCATAGAATATGATGTCTCCGACCCCCACGGTGAGGGGTCCTAGTCTGACTAGAAGAGGCGAGAAGATCATGATGGCTCTCTCCCTATCCGCGAATACCTCCCGCAGGATGCCCTTGTACACTGAGTACAGGTCAAACAGGGCGTAGGCCACCAAGATCACTATCTTTGTCAGGTCACCAAACGAGAAGTCAAAGAGGGTTCCGATCCCAGTCATGGAAGCGAGGAGGAGGAGCGAGTAGAGAGCTATGCTTCTTTCACCGAGGAGCGATATCAGGGCGAGCCCAGCCAAAGCAGCTGAGAGTAAGATGGGGAGAATGGCTTCCACTCGGCCGAGAAGGGCCAAGAAGCCGCCAGTGTACAGGTATGAGACGGAGAAGATGGTGTATATCGCCACCGTCATCATCATCACTCTGAGGAGATCTTGGAATCTTCTTGTCAGGAGGAGGATCAGAAGGCCGAAGGCGGCTGTTGCCGCGACCCACATAAGCGCGTTGAGGACTGGGCCTACCCCTTCTTCGGGGAAGATGCTGTAATTCGGAGGCTCTATGAAGCCCGGATCCAACACTCCGAAGAAGGCTGGTGTGAGGGCCACTACTAGAAGGAGAGGAATGTATGAGGCGAGAGCGCCGGCTTTCATCTCCGAAGCCCGGGAGCCAGCTTCAGCTCACAGCTGTTGCAGAATCTCGGCAGCTTCCCATCGACCTCGATGATGGTGGATGAGAAACTCATCACGCATTTCTTGTCCTGGCAGTGTCCCAGCGCCCAGAGGTGTCCGATCTCGTGCATGCACTCTTTGAAAACCCTTTCCCTGAAGACCCCCTCGGATACCGGGTTGAGCATCGGGTCCCGGCTCAGCCTGAAGGTTGACATAACCGCCTTGCCCCAACCGGCGTGAGCGAGGCCGAACACGAAGTTCATCTTCTCGTAGAACATGTCCATCTCCGTGAAGGCCAAGGTCAACTTCCTATCTTTCACGGCTTCGGAGCTTCTGAGCTCGCTAATCAGACGGTTGGCGTCCAGCTGGTCGCGTTCCGCTACGTATGCTCCAGTGGGTATGGCCACGGCTATCTCATGGATTGGAAGCTTGGGAACGAAGTAGCGTATGGCTGCCTCGATGTCTCTCCTGACCTTGGAGAAGTCTGGCTCAACGCCCTTGAAGAGGACCATTGCCACCGATTTCAATCTCATCACCTAGCCCGGGAGCACAGGCCTTGAGACCTATTTCCTGAGTGACGAATTTAACCTGCTGTTGGACCCTGCTCTCCTCGCCATGGACGAGAATGACGAGCGGATCTCCCTCCAAGCCCTTGAAAATCCCTTCAAATCCCTTCTGGTCGGCGTGGGAGGAGAACTTGAAGCTTTCCACCTCCGCTTCGACCCTGGTCTCCACGCCCCTGATGTATGCTCTCTTCTCCTCGACGAGGGCTTTCCCTGGTGTTCCAGGAGCCCGAAACCCTACGATGAAGATGGCATTCTTGGGGTTCTTGTATATTCTTGACATGTAGAAGATGGCTGTTCCTCCGCCAAGCATCCCGGCTGGGGCTATGATGACTCCAGGCTTGTCCACGACCTTCTTCCGGTCTTTCCACCTGTAGACCTCGGTGACGCTTTCCATAGCTCTCTCGAGCGCCGGAGGCTCCTTGAGGACATCGCTGTGTTCTATGAAAAGCCTCGTGGCGGCGAGGGCCATGCCATCCATATAGAGGTCGTTCTCGTACCCGCCCTGGTGAAGGATCAGGAGGATCTCCTGGCTCCGGCCTATGGCAAAAGTCGGTATGAGGACGGTCCCTCCTCCCTGGACCATCTCTGACACCCGCTCAAGGAAACGACCCTCGGTGGCCTTCCTGTCGGGATGAAATCGACCGGCATAGGTGCTCTCGCAGATTATCGCGTCGAGCTCCCCATAGGTTGTCTCAGCAGGTGACATGAGGCGGGTCTCGTAGGTGTTTATGTCGCTGGTGTAGAGGAGGCGCTCCTTTCCCGTCTCTACCATTAGGGAAGCCCCACCGGGGATGTGACCAGAGTTGTAGAGCTCCACGCTGAACACGCCCTTTCCCATCTGAGTCTTCTCATGGTATCCCAGATGCTTCGAGTGTTGTAGCAGGGTGTGCAGCTCAAGGAATTCGTAGGGTAGCCTGGGCCCTGAGAGTTTGAGAAAGTCTCTCACCAGGAGATCGACCTGTTTCATGGTGACCTCCTGGGAGTACACCGGCATCCTACCGCTTATATATAGGTACGGGGCACCGCCCGTGTGATCAAGATGGGCGTGTGATACTACGAATCCGTCCAGCTGTCTAGGTGCGACATGGAGCGGAAAGACGGGAGGCTTTGACAGTTGAGCCCCGTAGTCGAGGAGGATCGTTGATCCGTCCTTCGAGAGTAGGTAGCCGGACCGCTCGACCTGCCCTCCGCATCCACCGAGACAGCGAACAGTCAAGCGGTTGGACACTGTGCGATCCTTTCTCCTTTGGCGTCTGAGTAAAGGGAGGTCTGTTTCGTGTGAAGGGCCCGTGAGGCTAGGCAGAGGAGGCTGGTACCCCCCCCATGAACTCTTTGAAGACTTTCTTAACCCTCTCGGTGGCAGGTCCGGGTTCACCTTCCACACCCTCTTCTGTCACGCGTATTCGGTTCATGACGAGGATGACACCAAGCTCTTTCCTGTATTCAACTAGGTTGGGGAAGCTCTTCTCTATCATGGTCTTCAACCTCTCGAAATCCACCCTTTTCTCCTTGAGGTAGACTTTCGACACCGAGCCTCCGCTGATCATGAGCCTCTTGAACTCTTCTCCCCCAGTCGTGGCGTTCTCCAAGATCAGGGAGAGCGTGTCAGGATCATATGCCTTCAGCGTGCCCGATATGACCTCTCCCTTCACGGTGTCTATCTTGACCTCCTCGTTCATGAAAATGGAGATCTCCCTCGTGAAGGACTGGCTCGCGAACAAATCTTCCTTCCTCTTTCAACTATTGAAGATCCACTGGTAAAAAGCATTTAGGACAGCGCTCTTTGGGGGCCATATCCGGCTTAAGCCGTTTTCTTCTAGTCTTCTCACTCAAGGAAGGCCGACAATTCTCCCTTCTGAGCGAGAAGGCCCAACCAGTCGATAAGACCGCTTGCAGCCTTCTTCCTGCCTTCCAGGACATTCACAGCTTCCCCGATCACATCGTCTAAGCCGATAGATGTGTCGAGCTCGCAGACCTTTTCTTTGCCGTAGGTCCGAATCGCCTCGGCAGAGACAACGCCGAGGACCTCGGCCTCGAGGTTCTCTCTCAGCTTCTGGCCGGAGAAACCTTTGTCCTTGAGTCTTACCCTGAGCTCGTAGGGCGAGCATCTAAGGACAAAGCAGACATGAATCACCTCAACCGGGACGACTAGATGCGCTATGTGGCTCTCTGCCACCTGATGTCCAGGAGTGAGTCTTTCCCTCAGTAGTTGCCTGCCCTTCTCTAAGTCGATCACATGAGTTTCCCTGTGCTCGTCATAGCCCTCGGTGCAACCCTCGTCGAGGAGGAGGGTGTTCAGGTCAAGATAAGTCAAATCGAGCTTGCGGGCCAGCTCCCTTGAGAAGACGGTCTTCCCGGTGCCGGGGGTGCCTGTTACGCAGATCGTGTTCATGAGCCAGGGGTCTTCCTTGTAGAATGAATCGATTGGTGGGCCCGACCGGATT
>JAUWBL010000031.1 GCA_030601715.1 Candidatus Geothermarchaeota archaeon
TGCGTAGAGCGAGACGTGGCCGTAGTCGCGAACCCCCATGAGAACTGCGATGTTGAATGAGTTGAAAACCAAGAATAGAATGTCCAAACCGATCAACGTCATGTACACGACGGGGAGTGGAAACCCGAACAGCGGCTCAGACAAGAAGTTTAACACTAGAAGAGCCGTGGCGGAAGCGGAAATAGAGAGAACAATGCCGAGCTTCAGAGCTTGCCGTCCAATCCCAGACGCCTCCTCTACCCCGCCCTGCGACTCCCTCAAGGCGACGTGCCTGTTGATGCCCTGGGGAAGGCCGAGGCTGAATAAGGAAGGATAGAACGTGATGAAGACCGCTATCCACGCCAACTGACCGATCTCCGACTTATCCAGCAACCTCGCCGCGAATCCGAAATAGAGAAAGGAAAAGAGCAAAGACACGAATCCTTGGGTGGCGAGGTACGTCATGCCTCGGGCCGCATATGCTGCTCTGCTCATGGTTCTATCAGCGGTCTCCCGTAGTGCTCTCAACTGGAATTACGGGAAGACCAATCACTATTGAATCTTTCAAGCAAGTTGAGGACTCATCCAACTGAGTGTATTACCGAATTCCTCAACGAACTGGGCACATGAGATGGCGTGCTCAGCCAGCATGTCGAGAGAGGCAGAATCAGGAGGAACCAGCAACCTCCCCGAAGGTCTGGCCAATTTCAGCCACCTAAGCATGGAACAGCTAACGAGCCAGTTTGACCTCGAGACACACGACGGATGTGTTGGTTGAAAGCTTCCCTTCCGTACGGTTGACGAACCACCTCAAGGAGTTGTGTTGTGGAATGGGTCCAATCGACGCGCTCGCGCCGGACGGGAGCTATGGCAGAACATCTGTTTATGAATCGTATATGAGGGGGCAGGGTTGTGTCTCCCATCCCTTACGTGGTCTGAGGGAAGACGATATGGAAGGTTTATGTGGTTATGTGGGTCCTTTCCCCGAAAAGATTATAAGGGAGGGCTAGCGTCTGCGTTTGACTGTGAAGGTCTTGAGACTCTTATTGCAAAACTTATATGATGGTTTGTGAAAAATCTAAATGTCCTGCGAAACCACCTTGTGCAAAGGAAAACATAGAGGCTCATTGAAGACCAGCTGAGGTTTTGACTCATGGTCATAGAAAGGGTGAAAAAGGATTCACTGGCAGTGCTGGTGGAGGCTGTCAAGAGGTTCGGACCTCGGAACTACTCACTCCTCTCCAGGGTAACGGGGATCCCTACCGAGACCGTGAGATACAAGATAGATCACCAGCTCGTCAGGACAGGAGTTCGAGTCCATGTTAGCGTCGACTACCACAAACTCGCAATGCTGAGAACCTGGGGAACGTTTGAATTTGAAGAGGACAATCAGATCATCAGCAAAGGTGTACTCGAGACCCTAGCGAAAATAGGCTACCTCACATACTATGGCCCAGTTCTACCGCATCAAATGTTCGTGGTAGTACACTCCATCCCGACGAAGTTCTATGAACAGTACTGGAAACTCTTGGAGGGACTAGTCGACGTTGGAATCCTCAACTCGTTCGAAATGAGTAGTCTAGACGTCGTCAGACACATGTCTATGAAGCCCGAGTTCTACGACTTCAAGCGAAAGAGATGGAAGATCCCTTGGGATGAGCTGGATCCTCGCGATGTGACGGTGCCGCATGTCTCTAGCGAGCCGAGAACGGAGCCCCTCGCAGACAAGGTCGACCTCTTCATCCTCAAGGAGCTCCAGCTCGACTGCACTCGATCACTGGCAGCCATAGCTAGAAAACTTGGCATAAACTACAAGACGCTTAGATATCACTATCTGGAGCATGTGGCCCAGAGAAACCTGATCGACAAGTACCTTGTGAGGTGGCAGGGCACTGTCACCAAAGACGTTCGGAACCAGCTCATGGTCCTAGCATTAACGATTCGTGGCTTGGGACAGGTGGAAAGAAACGAGGTGGAGAGGGTGTTCCATTCTCTGCCATTCACCCTACTCGACGCTTTCTCCTCCGAAGACAACCTGTACATGGCGCAGGTGATAATGCCATCCAATCAGTACGCTGATACCTTGGACTACGTGAGGATGCACACGAGTGGATACAAAGGAAGGATGAACGTGTATATCATTGACCCGACAGCCCCTGCCTTCACTCTCCCCTACGAGTTGTTCGATATCGAGAAGGGCTGGATCTTCGATTACCACGAAACCCTCCAAGTAGTTGAGAAGGTGGTTATGGCCGTTAGGGAAGAGATAGAAAAAATATAGGGAGAGCGACAGCGGACAGCCGAGCAATCCTAGATGATTGCTCCGCCGTTGTCTATTCTGTCGCCGAGCGGCGCTACGCCTGCTGCCGCCAAAGCGGCAGAAAGAGCGACGTTGGCCGCTACCACAGCAATCTTGATCTTTGTCTCGGTGGACATCTCGGATCAATCCTAGATCGATTGTGTTGTTTATATGGCTTTGTATTTATCATCAAGGAAGGTCGTAGGTTTATGGGAATTTCCAATCTCTTCGAAGGAGCCTATCCTGCGCGGAATTACGTCGTCTCGCCGCGAAAGGGTCCGCTTTGGCGCTCAGCAGGGTTCTTTGCCTCGAAGGAACACAATACTGGCTCCAGAAACGGCTAGAGCGCATTCTGCGCCGAGTGGGGCTGAGGCGTATCGGCCATAGGCTCTCCCTTCCCAAGCTTTAATACGATTTGTTGAGAAAGCCATTCTGAGGTCGGGAAACCTGGGCTTCTGGTGGAGGAAGAGAAAGCCCTCATGGGAGGATTTCTTCCTGGACTTCGGCGAGGTAATGGAACAGATGATGGAGGAGTTCGAAGCGATGAGGAAGGACGAGTCCCGAATTCAGATTCCCTACGTCTTTGGGTTCTCCTTCAAAATCGGACCCGAAGGAAAGCCGGTGTTCAGACAGTTCGGAAACGTAAGACACGGCGATGTCAGGCCTAGGTTGACAAAGGAAAGAGAACCCCTTGTGGATATCTACGATGACGGCGACAGGGTTACGGTCCTCGTGGAGGTCCCCGGTGTGCGCAGGGAGGACATCCACATGAACGTCTGCGAAGAGGAGATGGAGATCAAGGTCGACTCCGAGGACAGAAGATACCACAAACTCATAACTCTGCCTGTCCCCGTCCTCACGGATAGTGTGGAAACTCGATACAGAAACGGAGTTCTCCAGGTCAACTGGAGAAAGAAAGAGAAAAGGACGGACTGGAAGAGCATTCGCTTGGAATAGCCGATGGGACGACTGTTTCTTGCCCCACAGTAAGAGAAAGACCCGCAAGAAGCGGGGTCACAGAACCGCAGGATATGGGCGGGTGGGGCAACACAGGAAGTCAGGTGGCCGTGGTGGCCGCGGAAAGGCGGGGATGCACAAGCACAAGTGGAGTTACACCGTCAAGTATGCGCCCGACCACTACGGGAGGAGGGGCTTTAAGAGCCTCAGAAAGCCCATCAGGGCCTTGAACATCTCAGGTTTGAGGAGGCTTCTCGAGGCTGGATGTGCCCAAGCCGATGAGTCTGGAAGACAGACGATCGACCTGGGGAAACTAGGTTACGACAAGCTCATAGGCGGCGGATACATCGACAAGCCGGTGCTGGTTGTCGTGAATAGATCCTCCGCCGCAGCCGTGGAAAGGATCCGGTCTGCCGGCGGAGATGTCATGCCAAGCGTTACAGCCGAGTAGGTGGGTGAATTGTCCAGCCGGGAAGCCCTGAGGCGGATATCCAGCATCATGCTGGAGGTGGAGAAGCCTATTCAGAAACTGTCCTTGAGGACAAAACTGATCTGGACCGGCATCGTGGTCATCGTCTACTTGGTGATGACCCAGATCCCCCTCTACGGCGTCGCCGCCCCCGGGGGGGACGACCCCTTCGGCCTCTTCGGCAGAGTGATATTCGCGTCCTCACAGGGAACTTTGATGGAACTCGGAATAGGACCTATCGTCACTGCCGGAATAATCCTACAGTTGCTCAAGGGCGCGGAGATAATCAAGTTTGATTTCACGAAGCCCGAGGAAAGGGCCCTCTTTACGACGGCGACGAAATTCCTGACCATCGTTCTGGCAGTGGTTCAAGCAGCTTCCTTCGTGGCTGTCGGCGTTCTCCAGATCCAAGATCCCACGGTAGGTACCCTCTCCGTGGTGTTCCTCCAACTCATGGTGGCCACTATCATAGTGATGATGCTCGACGAGATGGTACAGAAGGGATGGGGTCTGGGTAGCGGCATCAGCCTGTTCATAGCCGTCGGCGTCGCCGAGAGCATCTTTTGGAGCTCCTTCAGTCCCGTAGTAGTATCCGAAGCGGGAGAACCCTTCGGCATAATCCCATACGCCCTCTGGTCGGCGTTCACCGGGGGGGAGCTAGTGGAGGGCTTCTTCAGGCCTGGCGGACTACCCACCTTCGTTGGATTGATAGCAACGGTCATAATCGCGGCGCTCATCGTATACGCTGAAGGCATCAGGATCGAGCTGCCGGTTTCCTACGCTCGCTACCGGGGGTTCAGAGGGAGGTACCCCGTGAAGCTGTTGTATGTCTCTGTCATACCTGTGATCCTCGCCGGCGCTCTCATCCAAAACTTGTTTCTTTTCTCGCAACTCGTGTGGACAAACTGGAACTCTGATAACGCAAACCCCCTGCTAAACTTGTTTGGTACATATGATGCGGCCGGATCGCCCACAGGGGGCTTGGCATACCTTGTTACTGCGCCTAACACGCTGAGCCAGACCCTGGCCGATCCTTTCAAAGCCGTTTCGTTCGTCGCTATCATGGTGATCCTTTCTATGCTCTTCTCGATGATCTGGGTCGAAATAGGCGGTCTTTCGGCCGAGACCGTGTCGCAGCAGATCCTTGACGCGGGGATGCAGGTCCCTGGGTTCAGGCGCAGAAAGAGCTCTCTCTCAGCGCTTCTCGGCAAGTACATACCCATAGTGACAGTGCTGGGTGGCCTTACGATCGGCCTTATCGCTGGCGGCTCCCAGATCCTCGGCGTCTTTGGGTCCGGTACAGGGATCCTGCTAACCGTTGGCATTATGATGAATTACTACCAACTGCTGATGAGGGAGCAGGTGGAGGAGATCTATCCCGCCATAACCAGAGTCCTCTAGGTGTAGACCTTGGGAAAGGTTGTGGTGCTAGCCGGTCTGCCAGGCGTCGGGAAGACCACATTGATGAACAGACTGATGGAGTTGGCCAAAGAAAGGGGTCTCCGCCTAGGATTCGTCACCTACGGGACTCTAATGCTCCAGATAGCGCAGAAGAGAGGTCTGGTATCAGACAGGGACGAACTGAAGAATCTTCCCCTGGAACGGCAGCAAGAATTGCAGCTTGAGGCCTCCGAACGCATCAAAGCCTTGCGTAGCAGAGAGGGCACTCTGTTGGTGGACACACACATGTTCATCAAGACCCCCCGGGGTAGGTGGCCCGGAATCTCCGTAGCGAACTTGGGGTTCCTCAAGCCCGACCAGTTTCTTCTTGTCGAAGAGGAAGCCGAGCGAATCCTGACCAGAAGGGAGAAGGATTCAGCGAGGAGGAGAAATATGAGTGAAATCAGAGGGATAGAGGCAGAGCTGGAATACTCGAGATATATGGCTGCTGCATGTTCCGTCATGACAGGCAGCCCCGTGGAGAGGATCTTGAACAGGGAGGGAAAGCTTGACCAAGCCGTTGAACGGATCATCGCTCTTATTGAACGCGTGGGAGATTTAGATGCCTAGAGCGGAACCCGCATTTGCAGGTGGAGAATGATGTCAAGAGTCTCATCACTCGCATACTTCATTCTGATATTCTTCGCCCTCACTCTCACGTTCCTGTCCTTCGCTTCAGGTGGAAGCGATGAGTTGGCGCTAACAGGTGACGATTTGGGAAGAAATATTCCTTTCCACATAGACGGGGGCATAGTAATGATCCGAATCTCTGGGGGAGTTAATCCAGAGGTGAATGACTTCGTTAGCCTGGAGTTCTTGGACAGTAACGGGAAAGCCGTCCTTTCAGTGTCTTATAACGGGACACATTGGTTGACCGACGACCAGCCACATGATAGACGCCAGACAACCTTCATGTTTGAGGTTGCAGAGAATAGCGATTCTGTTGTTCTCGGAGGAGATGTATCCTCGGCATCCGAACTTGAGGTGGGGATCTCCAGGAACTTTGGTGGAACGGTGGACCAAGCCGCTCTCATCATAGTGGGGATATCAGTCGGTCTTTCTCTCTTCTCGACCGTTGTCACTAAGAGAGTTGTGTACACCCCGGACTACGTCAGGAAGAAGCAGATGACGACTCAGTGGCGGAAGGAGTACCAAGAAGCGTTGAAGTCGAAGGACAAGAAGAAGATCAAGAAGATGGAGAAGGTCAAGGCTCAGATGACAAAGACGGACAGCAAGCTGGCCCTTCAATCTTTCAAGGTCATGCCTCTGACGATTGTTCCCTTCATGCTGGTCTTCTATCTCTATCTTCCCCCGACTTTCGGGGATTTCCAGTGGGTCGTTCTCTCCCCTGTTGCGCTACCCTTGGTAGGAAGGCAGCTCGGCTATTTCGCGTGGTACTTGATCAGCTCCTTCGCCTCATCAACAATTCTACGAAAGGTGTTTCGCCTCTAAGAGAGCATCGGACCGTGACCCTTCTTGGAGAGGGAAGATCTCATTATCACCCTATCGGGGAGACATGGAACAGGCAAATCCGTGTATTCTGGGTTCCTGGCGAACAAGCTGAAGCTGAAGCTGGTTTCGTCAGGGTTCATGTTTCGGCGTAAGGCAGAGGAGATGAAAATGACCGTACCTGAGCTTTCGAAGTTGGCTGAGCGAGATCCCAAGATTGATAGAGAGATCGATGAGAGAATGATGGCAGAGACGAAGAAAGGAGGCGTGGTGGCAGAGGGGCTTCTTCCGGGGTGGCTGTTGAAAGACGAGGCCCACATCAAGATCCTTCTGACGGCACCCTTCGAGGTTTCCAGAGAGAGGATAGCCAACAGGGAAGGGAAAACCGCTGCCGAGGTCGCCAATGAAACGGAACTGAGGGAAACCTCGGAGAAGGAGAGGTTCTTGAAGTACTATGCCATCGACATCTCCGACGCCTCTGTTTACGACCTAGTCCTTGACACCTCCCTATGGGACATAGACACCATCAGATCCATCTTGCTTGAGTTGGCCAGAAGTTACCTGAAAACTCATTGACAGGGAATCCATTGACAGGGAATCATTTGTCGAGCACAGCTCCCGGCATGCTTGTCATCGACGAAGATGTGACAGATCCGAGCTACGGACACCGGCCCGAGGACAGACCGCCTGAAACCTATCTGAGGTGGGGTGTCATCAACCTCGACAAGCCGCCCGGCCCCACGAGCCATCAAGTAGCCGCCTGGGTGAAGCAGATCTCCGGGATGGCAAAGGCTGGCCACGGAGGAACATTGGATCCCAACGTGAGTGGTGTCCTTCCGGTAGCGCTCGCTGACGCAACGTCAGCCCTAGCGTATGCGGTGTCTTTCGACAAACAATATGTTGGGGTGATGAGGCTTCATGGTCCAGTCTCAAGCAGGGAGCTGGCCAGGGTTGCATCTCTTATGGAAGACAGGATATATCAAAGACCTCCGAAGAAGTCAGCCGTCCGACGGAAGCTTCGTACTAGGAGGGTCCACAGTCTAAGACTGTTGGAGACAGTTGAAGGTGAGGTGCTGTTCGATCTGGTGTGCGAAAAAGGCTTCTACGTACGCAAGCTTGTTCATGACCTTGGGCTGATCCTAGGTGTTGAGGGGCATATGCAGGAGCTTCGGAGGATACGTTCAGGCGTTTTTTGCGAGGACGAGACGTTAGTAGATCTTTTCAAAGTCAAGGCTGCGTTTCACAAGTGGTTTGTTGAGGATGACTTCTCGCTCATTAAGAGGACCATGCGTCCCTACGAGCGAATCTTCGCCGAATTCCCCAAGATTGTGGTGAGGGACTCAGCTGTGAGCTCCCTTTGCCATGGCGCCCAGCTTGCCATTCCAGGAGTTCTCCGACTACACGACAACATTGTCGAGGATGGAATCGTATCACTGTTCACAGATAAGGGCGAGGTTATCGCTGTGGCGCGTGCCAGACTGAATGCAGAAGAAGTCGCGAATTCACCTCACGGGATAGCAGCCACACTGGAGCGTGTGTTCATGCCTCGAGATCTCTACCCCCGGAAGTGGTAGCGCTACTTGTGGAACTCCTAAAAAGCGAGACCTGTCGGAAAGGATACCGATCAGGTTTCTCGTTATAAACCCACGACAGTCCTACACGATCTTGCCCCCGGACGTCATCCCAGCGGACGACTGAATATCCTCGCGCCGGGATGGCCGAGCGGTCAAGGCGCAGGTCTGGAGAACCTGTGGGTCTTTGGGCCCGCGTGGGTTCGAATCCCACTCCCGGCGCCACGAAACAATGGAGAGGATACCACGTTCGGAGCACGTACCCAGCAACCAAGGAGATCAGTCAAACGTTTCCCCTCAAGCAATGGGTGGACTTCTCTAGCGTCTGAAGACAGCCGGGACCCCTGTCCAGTGATATCCCTCCACTTCTGCCAGGATAGTTCAGAGCAGAGGGTCACACGGGTGTTCGTTCGGCCCGTAGCATTTCGCGAAGTTTCACGTGTCTGGCCTTGAACACTCTCCTCGCGGCGTTACATGTCTGTGGAGCTCTATCATTGAAGAACTCTCGGCCACGGCAAGGAGGCACTCTAGCCATGGGTCTACCGAGTGGATTGACGGTGTGGTGAAGTGGAGAAGCCGAATAGACCCTCAGCTGGTGATTTTTATTACCGGATCAGGTCACACACTCTAGATACGGAGAGCGTGGGATAGCTTGTCTGAGCCCTTCCTTGAGGTCGTGAGGGTTGCCGGGGTGGATCTGGATGGCACGAACGTCCTTGTCAAAGAGGTCGCCAAGATAAAGGGAGTGGGGCCATCCATGGCTGTAGCGCTCGTTAGGTCGACCGGGATCCCGGAAAGGCTGAGGGTAGGCCTTTTGTCT
>JAUWBL010000006.1 GCA_030601715.1 Candidatus Geothermarchaeota archaeon
CACCGGCGGCGGATGGGAGCCCGTGAGAAGCCACGTCCGCGACTTGTTGTAGGCGAAGTTCATGAGGTCTTGGCTTCCCGATATGTGACCTCCCACGACGCCGTATGCCTTGGAGAAGGTTCCCATCTCGACGTGAACCCGTGAATGGTCCAGATGATAGTGGGACACGATTCCTCGACCCCCTTCACCCAGCACTCCTTCTCCGTGGGCGTCGTCCACATAGATCATGGCGCCCACCTCTTCCCCTATTCTCACGATCTCATCCAGGGGCGCAATGTCTCCGTCCATAGAGAAGACACCGTCGGTGACGATGAGAATCCTCCTGGCTCCCTCATCCTCCGCGTCTTGGGCCTGATCTCGGAGGTCGTCCATGTCGCGATGGCCGTACACCTTTCTCTGGGCGTGGGAGAGCCTGACGCCGTCGATGATGCTGCCGTGATTGAGCTCGTCACTAATAATCACGTCCTCCCTGTCGGGTGCCAGCTGCGGAATCAGCCCTGTGTTCGTCATGTACCCGCTCTGATAGACCAGGGAGGCCTCGGCGCCCTTGAACTTCGCCAGCTTCTTCTCCAGCTCCTCGTGGAGGTCCATGTTCCCAGCTATCGGCCTCACCGAGCCCGAGCCCGCGCCGTGGGTCTTCAGGGCTTCTTGGGCCGCCTTGCGCACCTTGGGGTGGAGGCTGAGGCCCAGATAGTTGTTGGAGCTGAGCATCAGCACGTTCTCCCTGCCGTTCACCGTGGCTCTAGGGGTGCTGGCCCCGCGCAGGACTCTCAGCTTCCAGTCGAGGTCTTGGTCGACCAGCTCTCGGTATTCACTACGGAGAAAACCTCTGGGATCCCTCAACACAAACCACCTGAACAGAACTCCACGTAAGTAGGGTGTCGAACTGAAAAATAGGATTGTGGTCGAAAGGTATGTCTGAAGAGGTGCTAACACTTCTGTGGATGGTGGGGAAGCCGAATTGACGGATGAAGAGAAGAGGCTGCTCGTGTACTGGCTGGAGGAGCCATCGGACCTGGTCAACGTGCTGGCCATCTCTCCCACGGCGCCTGTCATGACACGCGAGGGGGGGCGAAGCGTCTACGTGCTGCACACACCCTACGACATCGTCTACATCCTAGAAACCGACGAACCCGTGGGAGAGGTCGAGATACCGTTTCGAGGGGAGGCCCAGCTCAACAAGGTGAAGGTGCGACGAGTTCAGTCGATGACCCACAACGAACTGGCTTCCTATCTAGGATGGAAAGGATGATCTCGACACACTTCTCCAAGCTACGAATAGAGCTCTCCGATGGGTCCCAGGAGAGAAGTTTAGGCATAGAAGCTGTGATAGGCTGCTTCTTCATCCTTCTTGGAGAGCCAGCCGACTACCTTTCTATACTCCTCGAACGATCTGACCCCAAGCACGGTCACCTGTAGCCCCCTATCGTTTCCGAAGACCAGAGCCGGTATCCCCTCGACTCCCTCCCTGATCCCTTTCTCGAAGTCCTCCTCGACCTCCCGCTCAGTCTCCTTGCTGTAGAAGTCTCTCATGAACCTGTCGATGTCTAGGCCGGAGTCTTGAGCCAGCTCCTTGAGCACCTCACCCTTAGTGATGTTCCTGTTCTCCTGCAGTCCGGCCCTTCGGAGGCGTCTGAGGAACCTATCTCCCCTCCGGGTGCCTTGCCGCATGGCGGCCTTAAAGGCTGTGCAGGCGGGCCACGTCGACTTCGGCGGGTCGTCGTAGAGGAAGGAGGGGTCCATCTTGATCCCCGTCCTCTTGGAGACCTCCCGAAACAAGCTCGCCAGGCCTTGAAAGAACCGTATCCTCTCCGTCTTGTCGGCCGGCAAGACCTCGTCGATGTCTCTGACGATGGGGAAAGCTCTGTAAACCACCCTCAGCCTGCCGGGAAACTCCTCCATGAGCTTGTCGAGGACCGGTTCGACGGCCAAGCCCCATACGTCATAGGGATCCGTGTAGTAGGTCACCCGTATCTGCTCCTTCGCTGCCCCTGGCTTCGATGACAACTCATCCACCAAGCCAAACCCTCCCAAGAAACTCAGCCTGATCCGAAGTCACGGGGATGCTCCCTCGGAGTTCCCAGACCCACCATGGACATATCTTCAGACATCGTTGCTTGAAAAGCAAGACACAGGAGGGTACCGATCTACAGCTCACAGACATGAATTGGTCGAAACACGGGAGACATGAATTCCGAGGCTTTCTTGAATTCTCTCCAAGAAAGCGGGACACGAGACGAAGGGACAAGCCACACAGGGGAAGGTGATGGCTGGAATCAACGATGGGCAGCTGTGGCTCGAAGAGCATCTTGCGAGGCTTTGCTGCGGCTTCGTTGCGCAAACCTTCTAACGACTCTCGTCTGATCCCCACGACGGGAATATGTAAGGAACAGTTATATTCCAGTGGGATATATGAACGTGAAGCAATCCCCGTCACTGTAACATAGTCGATGAGTGAGGAGCCATGGTCGGAGAGAAGGTGAATGAATGGTTCTCGGAGATGAGGAAGGGCTACGCAAGGTTGATCATCCTCTCCCTTCTAGCCGGGGAGCCGAAACATGGCTACGAGCTCATGAAGACCATCGAAGACGCCTTCTTCGGCTGGTCGCCCTCCACGAGCGCCATCTATCCTATCCTCCACAGCATGGAAGAGGAGGGATACGTGAAGAGCGAATCGAAGATCCACGGGAAGAGAGAGACGAAGGTGTACACCATAACGGAGAAGGGCCAGTCCTCTCTCAGAAAGAGCGTCGAGAAACAAGCCCAGTTCGGTCAACAGCTGCAGACCGTCTTCAAGGACTATGCTAGTGAGGTTCTGGGCTTGGAACGCGTGGAGGATATGCCAGCCTGGGATTTCCTGAGAAAGGGGATTGATAAGGTCCTCGCGTTTGAAGGGCTACCCAAGGAGGAAATGATTAGCGTCCTCGAGAGGAGGAAGGAGAGACTACAACGGTTCCTTGAGATGCTACCCCAGAAGGTAGAGAACATCGAGAGGAGGATAGCTGAGTTACAGCAGGAAAGATCCTAGGTTAGGCGATGATGATGCTACGCAAAGTTGCTGTTCTGGCCGCCGTGTTGGTGGGAGTTCTCTCAATCCTTTTCCTGGCCAACGTCCACACCGATCTCCCACAGACCTTGGATGACATTTTCGGTGTGAAAGAGCTCGATTGGGCTAGGCGGCTTTACACAGACATCTTTGGTGAGGCTTCTGCACAGTTCGTCTCGCTCATGTACATCTTGAGCGTTGGGGCCATTGCTCTAGCATCGGGTGTATACCTCGCGATGCAGGGGAGAATAGACAGGCTGGAGGATGAGCTACAACAGGGGCGCGCGCAGGCAACCCGGGAGGTGAGACATGAACAGACAGCCATCAAAGCACAGGCCCTCAAGAAGATCTACAAGATGGGAGACGTAGAGGTTCCAGCTCTACGGGGGCTGGATCTTGAAATCAGACCAGGGGAGTATGTGGCTATATTCGGCCCCTCCGGGAGCGGCAAGTCGACCCTTCTGAACCTCATGGGAGCACTGGACAGGCCCACCGAAGGAACGGTGTTCATCGACGGGGTGGACATCTCAACCCTAGATGATAGTCAGCTCGCAGAAATCAGACGTAGGAAGGTCGGATTCGTGTTTCAGTTCTTCGCTCTGATGCCACGCATGACTGCCCTCCAAAACGTCGAGTTGAGTCTGACTATCTCCGAGGTGGACGGCTCCGAGAGGAGGAAGAGGGCCAAAGAGTTGCTCGGTATGGTAGGTCTACGCGACAGGGCAAGACACAGGCCAAGCGAGCTCAGCGGGGGAGAGCAACAGCGGGTTGCTATTGCAAGGGCTCTGGCAAATGATCCGACGTTCGTGCTGTTGGACGAGCCCACCGGAAACTTGGATCAGGAGACCGGACGGGGAATCGCGGACCTGCTGAACATGCTAAATGAAGAGCAGGGGAAGACGTTCGTCGTGGTTACCCACGATCCGATGATGGCTGAGGAGGCAGATCGGATCCTGCAGATGGCGGATGGCCAGATTGTCAAGGAGGTGACGAAGGCTGAAGGCCTCTGACATCGTAGGTTCCGCCTGGCACAACTTGGGACAGAGGCGGCTGAGAAGCACGCTGGCCGCGCTCGGAGTGATTATTGGAATAGGGGCAATCATAGGTCTGCTCTCTCTATCACAGGGCTTCCAGGACACAATCACCGGTCAGATAGAGCGTGGATTCGGCCTCGACACGCTGGTCGTAATCCCCGGCGGGTTCGGGCCAGGAGGACCTTCCTTCCGGCTTGACATCGACGACACTCAGTTGATCAGCATCCTCGATGGAGTGGATCTTTCGACTGCCATAGTGGCGGGGCAAGCGGGACTTTCGAAGGGTGAGCACTCTGTGCAGGTGACGGTCTCCGGAGTAGACTTCGAGGCGTACTCAGCAGTACAGTCAGACCTATTTTCCGCCGAAAGCGGCTCCATCCCGACAGATCCATCCAGCGACGTCATCGTGCTGGGTCACGGGGTGGCGCACCCAAGGGATCCCGACATCGAGAGCCTGGCATCCGTCGGGGACGACGTAGTCATGTCGGTTGCCACCAGGCAAGCCGACGCGATCGTCGTGAAGAACTACACCTTCACCGTCTCCGCCATACTCGAAGAGGTCGGCGGCATCAGCGGTGCAAACCTGGACAATACGGCATTCATACCTTCGGAGGTTGCGACAGACATCTTTGACACAAGCGAAGCCGCCGTCATCTTGGTCGTCATCGACGACATATCCATGGTGGATGAGATCAGCGATGAGATCGAGGATATCTTCCAGAACCAGGTCCTAGTCATATCCCCAACGGCCTTCATCGAGTTAACGGAGCCGATATTCAGGTCCATAGACCTCTTCCTAGGCGGAATAGCAGGAATCGCCCTCCTAGTCGCCGGCATAGGCATCATGAACATTATGATAGTCTCCGTGGTAGAGAGAACACGTGAGATAGGGATCCTGAAGGCCCTCGGAGCCACCAGCAGGACCATCCTCGGAATGTTTCTATCGGAGGCCATTCTGATAGGCGTCATCGGAGGTATCGTAGGCATACTCTTCGGCATGGGCCTCTCCGAAGTTATCGCTCAGGTCCTGAGCCAAGGATTCGGTTTCCAGTCCTTCGGAGGAGACTTCCCGAGCCCCCCCACATTGCAGATCGCGCCCGCCTTCAGACCACTGACGATAATTGGAGGGTTCTCATTCGCTGTCATAATCAGCACGATCTTTGGCTTGTACCCCGCTTGGAGAGCCGCCAAGAAAGAGCCCATGGAAGCCCTGCATTACGGGTAGAGAACGTGAAATTGAACATCATCGAAGTCGACGGTCTCACGAAGAAGTTCGGCGACTTGGTGGCGGTCGACCATGTATCGTTCCAGGTCAAGAGGAAGGAGATCTTCGGCTTTCTAGGTCCCAACGGAGCCGGAAAGACAACGACCATCAGGATGCTCTGCACCCTAACCAGACCAACTGAAGGAAGCGCGGCGGTGGCGGGGCACGACATAGTGAGGGAGGCCGACGAGGTTCGGGAACACGTGGGGCTGGTGTCAGAGAAGATGATAATGTACGACCGTCTGACTGCCTATGAAAACCTGAAGCTCTTCGGAAAGTTGTACGGTATCCCGAGCAAGTTGTTGGAGGAGAGAATCGACGAGTTGTTGGGTCTGGTCCACATGTCCAAGTGGCGGAACCACCAGATAGGCACGTTTTCCTCGGGCATGAGACAGAGGATCAACCTAATCAGGGGGCTGATCCACCTGCCGGAGGTCCTGTTCTTGGATGAACCCACGTTGGGCCTAGACCCACAATCAGCCCTTGAAGTGAGGGAGTTCATCGGAAGGATCAACGATGAACAGGAGACTTCGATAATCCTCACAACCCACATGATGCTGGAGGCGGACATGCTGTGTGACAGGGTGGGCATCATCGACTATGGAAGAATTGTAGCCCTCGACACGCCAACAGAGTTGAAGACTCAGGTTTCCGGTTCACGTGCCACGGTCTTGGAGTTCGACATACCAAATCTGAGCCAAGAGATGATCCTGAAGATAGAGGCCTTAGACTGCACTGAGAAACTGTCTCAAGAAACTCCCACCCAGTTGAAGGTGCACGTCAAGGGGCAGGACGCCTTTGACAACATTGTCGGCGCGGTTCGGTCCGACGGCGGCAGGATCGCGGCGGTCAGGAATCTCGATCCCACATTGGAGGATGTGTTTCTTAGCCTAACCGGTCATGAGGTCAGAGACGCGGTAACGGAGAAGGTGACAACCACTGAGCACAGACATGATATGGGGTCTCAGAGGCGTAGGGCGAGGGTCAGATGAGTTCCGTGAGGATCAGAAGGGAGTTGTCACACAGCCTCTGGATCGCGTGGAAGGACCTGTTGGAGTTCCGGAGGAACAGGATGGGCCTTGTGATGCTCGCCCTGATGCCGGTGTTCATGATGGTGATGACCGGTTTCATATTCCCCTCGGGGAACGTGTTGAACCGAGTGCCCGTGGCCTTGGTGAACCTCGACGAGGGTCTTGAGGGGTTGAACATCGTATCCCAGCTCGAGACGATCAACGAAGAGTCGGGCCTAATGGAGCTACTGTCTGCCGATAGCTTTGACGAAACGAAGCGGATGATCTTCAACGGAGAGGCCGTCGGCGGGATAGTCGTGCCAGAAGGGTTCTCTTCAGCCCTATCAAACGGTGAGCAAGGAACCATCATCGTCTTCACCGACCAATCCAATCCCCAGATTTCTGCGACATTGTCGACCGTTCTCGAGGAAATCATCGATGGCATCGGCACCATGAGAGCCGCCGCAGTGGTAGCCGGGCTGGCTCAGCAGGCAAACACAACTCTGAACCCGTTGGCCGTGGTCGTTCCATACGCGGTTGAGTCACGGGGAGTGGTGGAGGGCTCCACGAGTTACTTTGACTTCGTGGCCCCCGGCATCATGGCTATGGTGGTGATGCTGTCGGTGATGACGGGGCTTCCCCGAGCTATCTCGTACGAGAAGGACATAGGGACCTTGGACGGTTTCCTCGTCGCTCCGATAAGCAGGCTCTCGATCATCCTCGGAAAGGTGCTCGCGCAGACGACTAGAGGTCTTGTCCAGGGGATAATGGTAATGGTGTTGGCCTACGTGCTCTTCGGCGTCACGATTCACGGAAGCATACTGCTGGTGTTCATCCTGCTCTTCATTGGAGTCTTCAGCTTCGTAGGGTTGGGCATCCTTCTGACCTCTGTAGCCAGCGACGAGCAGACCGCCATGATGATGATGTCGACTCTGATGTTCCCGATGATGTTCCTGAGCGGGGTCTTCTTCCCGATACAGCAGATGCCCCCCATAATGCAGGGCATCGCCTCCATCCTTCCGCTGACCTATGCCACCGGCGCCCTCAGAAAGGTCATGGTGCTGGGGGCAGGCTTAGAGAACGTGTGGACCGAGCTCGTCGTGTTGATAGGCTTCGGAGTCGTTCTGCTGGCCATAGCGGTTCCGGTATTCCGAAGGGCTATGACTAGGTGACGAATCAGGTTCCTAGGTCCACTTGGGCTCTAGGACGACCTTAGCGGCCCCTTTGCTCTCCAAAAGCTGGATGGCCTCTTCAAACCTGCTTATGGGGATCTTCTTGGAGATGAGGAGGGATATCTTCCTTCGGAACTCCCGGTTTCTCAGGAGACCCTTGGTCTGATGCCAGGTCTCGAAGATCCTTCTACCGAAGATCCCGAAGATCCGCGCACCCTTGAAGATGATAAGATCGTTGACATCAAGGGGGACCTCCCTTCTGTGGATCCCCAGCAGCGAGATCCGACCTCCGGGCGTCAACATTTCCAGCCCTTGACGGAGAGCAACGGGGGAGCCGGACATCTCGAAGACCACGTCGACGCCGGTTCCATCGGTGGCGTCCCGTATCACCCTCACCACGTCTACTCCTTCTTCTTCGACGTTCAGAACAGTGTCGGCTCCCATCCTCTCCGCCAGCTCGAGGCGGATCGGATTGTTCAGCTCCGTGGCGAAGACCTCAGACGCCCCCAAAGCTTTGGCCACTGCTATCGACATCAGACCGACGGGTCCGCAGCCGAGCACGGTCACCGTCCTGCCACCTATGTCCTCCACGTTGTCTGCTGGGAGAGCGACGTGGACCGCGTGTCCCAGGGGCTCTTGGATTGACATGATCTCGGGGGGCAGGTCGGGGTCGTTCTTCCAAGCGTTTCTCCCGGGAATGGCCACGTATTCGGCGAAGACGCCGTTCCTGTCAACCCCCACGATCTCCAAGTTCTCGCACAAGTGCCTCCGGCCCATCTTGCACTGATAGCACGTTCCGTCGTAGACGTGGGTCTCCGACGACACCAGGTCTCCTACCTCAAAGCCTCTAACGCTCCTACCAACATCGACAACTTTCCCCGCCAGCTCGTGACCAAGGACGACTGGAAACTTTTTCATTCTTCCGCGAGCCCACTCGTTGAAGCGCCAAAGGTGGAGGTCCGTGCCGCAGATGCCCATCATGATCGGGGAGACGAGGATCTCGTCCTTCCCAATCACCGGTGTCTCCGTGTCGTCGATCTCGGCTCCGGGCCCCGGCTTCTTCTTTAGAACAGCCCTCATAGCCGCACGACCTGAGAAGAACAGGAAGACTTTCGGTGGAAGAGACATAAGACTTCGTTCGAGGTGGCCGAAGACAAGGCTTGTTTCACGGTTTTAGTATCCGCATCTGTTTACTGGTTGAGGAATGACGAGAGAAGCGGTCATAGTGGGTGCGGTTAGAACGGCCATAGCCAAGGCCAATGGTGCTTTGAAGGACGTCCGTCCCGACGACCTCGCCGGTCTGGTGCTGACCGAGTTGGTCAACAGAACCGGCGTGGAGCCTTCGGAGCTCGACGATGTCATGATAGGGTGCGCCTCCCCCGTGGACCAGCAGGGGGGAAACATCGGGCGCATGGCGGGCCTCATCGCGGGGTTCCCCTACGATGTCCCCGGGGTCACCATAAACAGGTACTGCGGCTCCAGCCTCGAAGCCATCAACAGCGCGGCCCACGCCATCATGGCGGGTCAGGGGGAGCTGATCATAGCGGGGGGCGTGGAGAGCATGACGAGGGTGCCCATGGGCGCCGACATCAGCAGCTTCAGCGAAAAGATTCTGGATCGATTCACCCCCGCCGTCATGGGTGCTACGGCGGAGAACGTGGCTGAGAAATACGGTGTGTCGCGGGAAGACCAGGACGAATTCGCTCTGTGGAGCCATCAGAAGGCGGTGGCCGCCACCCGGCAGGGTCGCTTCAGGCAAGAGATCCTACCCATCGAGATAGCTGCCGACGACTCCACGACGACCTTCGACACCGACGAGAGACCTCGACCAGACACCTCTCTCGAGAAACTCGCCAAACTGCCACCGGTCTTCAAGCCGGGTGGGACGGTGACTGCCGGCAACGCCTCCGGCATCAACGACGGCTCAGCCGCCGTGCTGCTGGCCTCAAAGGAGAAGGTCAAGGAGCTGGGTCTTGAGATCCTAGCTACATATAGAGGATCAGCCGTCGCTGGGGTTCACCCCGACTACATGGGGCTGGGGCCGGTGCCTGCGACGCGGAAGGCACTGAGCAGGGTCGATCTGACCGTGGATGACATGGATGTCGTGGAGCTCCACGAGGCTTTCGCCGCTACCGCGTTACACGTAACGCGTGAGTTGGGCATCGAGAGGGATAAGCTGAACCCCAACGGGGGAGCCGTGGCCCTGGGACATCCTCTGGGTTGCAGCGGTGCGAGGCAGATGACGACCCTTCTGTATGAGACGGAGAGAAGGAACGCCCAGTATGGCTTGTCGGCTATGTGTATCGGCTTCGGCCAGGGGATAGCCACCATCGTCGAGAGGGAGGTCTAGCCAGACGAATCTAAAGCCACGTTGCAGGCTATGGTTTGCGGAGGGTGGATCATGGTAGAATTCAAGCTCACGGAGGAACAGCGACTCATTAAGAAGACCATGCATGAGTTCGCCGAGAACGAGATAAGGCCGGTGGCCTTGGAGTGTGACAGGGAGGCCGAGATCCCCTGGGATGTTGTGAAGAAGGCCCACGGACTCGGGATAACCACCTTCGACCTCCCCGAGGAATGGGGAGGAGGGGGCAACGAGAGCGTCCTTACATCCGCCGTGGTGGCGGAGGAGCTGGCCTGGGGGTGCGCCGGGATCTGGACGTCCCTCCTGGGGCCGGCCTTGGCGGGGGTCCCGATAGCGATCCTCGGGAGCGACGAGCAGAAAGAGAGATACTTGGCTCCTTTCTGCGGGGAGAAGTCCATGATGGGAGCCATGGCTCTGACGGAACCCGAGGCCGGCTCCGACGTGAGGTCTCTGTCAACGACGGCGAAGCTGGAGGGAGACGAGTGGGTGCTCAACGGGACCAAGGCCTTTATCACAAACGGGGGGATCGCCGACCTCCACGTGATCTTTGCGACGATCGACAGGTCCCTAGGGTATGGCGGGATCCGTGGGTACATCGTCCCTACGGGGATCAATGGCGAGGAGGCCCCCGGGATCGAGATGGGTGAAGTGTACGACAAGCTGGGGATCAGGGCGTCTCACACGGCTGAGGTGGTGCTCAACGATTGCCGGGTGCCAGAGGAGAACGTTCTGGGGGCGGAGAGGACGGGGTTCTACGGCGCCATGAGAATGCTGGACGAGTCGCGGATCGTGGTGTCGGCCGGGGCGGTGGGTGTGGCCCGAGCCGCCTTCGAGTACGCCTTGGACTACTCTAAGACGAGGAAGCAGTTCGGTCAGCCCATCGGGAAGTTCCAGGCCATCCGGTTCAAGCTGGCGGATATGACGATGAAGATCGACGCGGCGAGGTTCTTGGTTTGGAGGGCGGCCTGGGAGGCCGACATGGAGCATCATATCACGAAGTATGCTTCGATGGCGAAGGCGTACGCCGCCGATGTGGCGGCGGAGGTGACGACGGAAGCGGTTCAGATCTTGGGGGGCCACGGCTACATGAAGGAGCATCCCGTGGAGAAGTGGATGCGGGACGCGAAGGTCTTTCCGATATGGGAGGGCACGAGCGAGATCCAGAGGCTGGTGATATCCCGGGAAGACCTGGGAGCCCTCTGAGCTCTCCCCACCAATCTATCCTTGCGAACGGTGGAGCAGAGAAACCGTTATATAGTGCAAGGGCGTCTAGGGCATTGTATTTCTAGGATGGGGATCCACCTAGGAGGAAAGCATGCCTTTTTGTCCGAGCTGTGGAAAGGAAGTCCGAAAAGACGACGAGTTCTGCAAGAGCTGTGGCCACGATCTCAGGCCTGGAGCCAAGAAGGTGGAAGAAGCGATTGAGGAGGCCGTCGAGAGCTTCAAGAAGGCCAACGCGGGTCAAGCACTCAGCCAGGCCTTCGACATCATATCTAGGACGCCTGTGGTTCTCATCCCGGCTCTGATAGGCGCCATCGTTCCCTTCCTGATAGATATAACGACCTCGATTCTGGTGTTAGGCGGGTTCGTTGGCACCGGGTTCTTCCCCTATCTGTTCACCCCTGCCGTTTTCGGCACAGTGATACTCCTAGCCGTGGCAGGAATCATCGGATTGTTCGTCTCCTTCGTAATGTTCTTTGCGTCTCTGGATATGTCGAGGGACGCGTATCACGGTGAGCCACTGAGCGTTTCAGCCAGCGTTAGGTACGTCATCGGCAGACTGGGGATATTCATAGTCGCGGCGATCATCGGAGCAGTTCTGTCGGTCACCGTGATCTTGATCCCTATAGCCATCCTGATGTTCGTCATCATGGTCGTCGACGAGACAGGCATCTCGGATGCCATATCGAAATCCTTCAAGGTCGCAGGTGACAGGCTCGGCGACATCATAATCCTCTTCGTCGTGGCTATAGTGGTAGGCGCCGTCTTGGGTCTGGTTCCAGTAATCTCATCCCTGCTCACAGCCAGCTGGTACGTTCTGATGGGGCTGGCCTTCATGCACCTGTACTTCAACTACAAGAAAGCCGCCTAGCTCTCGCCACCGCCTTCCGCAAGTTGTCCGCGACATGTTTCGTAATTATGGAACAAATACAGAAGCGTTAGACACCATCAATCGAACCCCACACCACAAGCTTCGAGTCTTTGTCGCGTTTCACGCGCAGCTTCCTCCATTCGGAGGACAGAGGTTCTCGTAATTCTCTTATCAGCGCCAAGACGACTGACACGTCGGAAGGAAGGTTCAGCTTCAACCCATCCGCACATATCGGCACCACGTTCAGTGGGAGCCTGTACCCTATGACGTCTAGTGCTCGGCCGAGGAGCACGGGGTCTATCTCGACGGCGTAGACCTTTCGGACTCTCTCAGACAGAGCGAGATCTAGGCGTAGGTCCCCCGCTCCCACGTCGAAGACCACATCCCCCGACCTGACGGCCTCCACTGCTTTGCTGTATAGTGACCTGTCGGGAACGAAGTGATGAACGTCTGAAGACAGTCCCCGAGACTCCGCCCACTCACCCCACTCTGAACGCGCCCTTGGAGAAGTGTATATCCTGACGTTGTGTTGTTTGGAGATCATATCGCTGTTTGCTGGCTACGTGGCTGTCACATGGGAGGCCACACCCAACTCCCCAAGCTCCCCCCGGATTTGACCAAACAGCCGAGGTACCACGAAGAATCCTTGTAGCAGACCCTCCCAGAGAATGATTCAAGACATGCAGGAGAAGATAGCCCGACTCGAAGAGATCCTAGGACAACTTCAAGAATAGAGAATCGATACGAGAGACGTATCCGACTACCTCCGAATTCTCTGTTCCTCCTTCTAAGCGATCTTTTTATCTTAATAATCTGCGAATATTGATAGGAACGAGCATACCGCTTCACGATAGCTCCTTTATGTGTCTAGGATAGCCTTCTGTTTCTGGAGGTTCTAGATGGGCAGAATAGAGATCGTCACGGATATAGAGGCTCCCCTGGAGAGGGTGTTCGCCTGGAACGCAGATCCGAAGACCTTCGAGAAGGTGAGCACGGCGGAAGCCGACGCCAAGGTGGAGATCACCTCCGAAGGGCCCGTAGGCCTCGGCACCACCTTCCACCTCTCCGCCGTCATGGCAGGGCAGAAACTGGAGGGCGACATGGAGTACGTCGAGTTCGAGGAGAACCGCAGGGTCGTGCAGCGCATGACCAAGGGCGACCTGAAGAAGCTCGAGATGACCGACATCTACGAGGCCACCGACAAGGGCACGAGAATCACAACGACATGGGACTACGAGCTCCCCTACTCGGTGCTCGGCAAGATCCTGGACAGGCTGAAGGTGGGCAAGGAGATCAAAGCCTCCGCCAAAGCCGGCTCCCAGAGGGCCAAAGAGATCCTGGAGGAGTAGCCTCCCCTCCCCCTTTCTTTCTCAAACTGCGCAAGAAGAATCGAAAGCCGACATCTGCGATGAATCAGCTCCGACTCAAATCCTTCAGAAGAAAGCTCACAGCCTCCCCCCCCTCGATGCACCCCTAGGCGATACACCCCCGCAAGTTGCACCCCCGCGATGCACCCGTAACGAAGGAGCCCGGGACACACCCCACCCCCAGGCCCCCCATGGATCTATGACCGAGTAGTCGTAGACGCCACGACGTAACAATATACTTGTTACGGTACGGGCAAGGCCCCAGCACCCTCCAACCACACACCAACACACCGCACCGCAACCACCCACCACCACACGCCTCCAACACGCATCCACCAACCCCAAGGGATGCAACTAGGATGCATCGTGGGTGTGTCGCGTTTCGCAGCGGGCTCTCCGCCCTATTTC
>JAUWBL010000066.1 GCA_030601715.1 Candidatus Geothermarchaeota archaeon
CGCTGAGGCTCTCCTGCAAGGATGCGAAAGGCTCATATTCCATATGCTGGATGTTGATGTTATGCCAGTAGCCAAGATCATCGAGTTGGTCGGCAGCTCCCCCAAAAGCTTTGAGGATGCGGTTGCACAGGCTCTCAAAGAGGCCGCGAAGACGGTGAAAGACATCCGAGGAGTCGAGGTGATGGGGTTCACGGCCAAGGTGGACGGCGACAGAATTTCCGAGTTCAGGGCCGACGTGAAGATCGCCTTCGGGGTAAAGAGATAGGCGAGTCCTCCGGGCTGATCAGCCGCCTGCAGATGAGGCGACGAGCGTATTCCCCACGGCCTGTGCTGTTAACCCGGCGATAACCGTCATGTCCATGGCGCGTCGTACGGCTGAATTCGTTGCCTCAAGGCTGCGATCCAGCTCCATCCCATCGTGAAGGGGCTCCTGGTAGCATGGTCTGAGTGTTCAGGTTCGGAATCTGGTGGTGCAGGCGACGATGAACTTCATGAGAACTGCGGGACGTCTTGGTATCGTGAAGGATGCTCTGGCCCAACTCCTTGCCAAGGTCAGAGCGTTTCGACCTGCGCTCAGCCTCACTGGTCTGGTGGAGGCAGAGGAGCGTCTGCTGCGACAGCTGGAGGGGGGGTTTGAGCCGGGAGGACCATACAGGGGGGTTTGGGTTAGGGATGCCTACTTCCTTGGATCCTTCCTGCTGGAGAAAGGGAGAACCCATGCCGTTGCTCGGATGGCGGAGGTACTCTCGAGCCATCAGATAGGTTCGGGGGGCACGCTGGTCCACGGCAGAGGGTCGCCCAAGACTGGGTTCGAGCCTCGGAAGATGGACATGCAGCTTGTGAGCGAGTTCGAGGGGGGTCTCCCCACGAGCGTGCACGAGGGCATTGACGAGGTTTATGGCTTCTACCCCGACATCGACTCGACGTGCCTCTTCGTCGCCCTGCTCGGGAAGCTGATCGACCATACGGGCAGTAGGGCGCTGGCGGAGACCTACCTCCCTGCCATCGAAAGGGCTCTCCGATACGTTGGCAGCCGGGACACCGATGGGGACTTGTTGCCTGAGCAGCTCGAGAACGAGGACTGGGCCGACAACCTCCTGAGAAGCGGCAACGTCACCTACTCCCAAGCGACCTACCTCCTGGCTCTCGACCACGCCGTCCGTGTCCATGAGCTTCTAGGAGCAGGCGACGAGGCAGAAGAGACGAGGAACACCTTTCTTGAGACCCGTAAAGCCGTGGATGGAAAGCTCTGGGTGGGGGACCGATATGTCGATTCTATCGACATTTACGGCTCCTACATCCCCACGGCCTCACAGGACACGTCCCTCCTCCTCTTAGTCCCCGGTGCTGATCAAGCCCGAGCCGTCCGACATCTGGAGTACCTCTGGGAGGAACTGTGGACGGCTAAGGGTCCCTTGAACCTAGTTCCAGCCAGGGCGGAGTGCGCCCCTCGCAGACTGAGGCCCCACGACTATCAGAACTCCACTGTATGGCCTTGGTTTACCGCTGTGCATTGCGAGTCAACATTGAAGTTTGGGAAGGTTGACCAGGCCTCTCAGCTGTTGCGGGTCGTCTTCCCCTACTCCTTTTTCGAGTGGTACGACCCCTTCAACGTGAGGCGCAGGGGATTCTACCCCTTCAGGACATCGGCCGCGGCTGTCCTCTCAGTTGCCAGACAGAACACGGAAGAGCTGGGCTTAGGTCAAGCGGCTGCCAAGAATCAATCACACGAGCTAGGATCCATGACCGTTTAGAGGGAGGCGATCCCCGGTACCTTGGGGAAGGGGACGGCGTCCCAGATGTTCTCAACCCCGCAGATGTAGCGAGTGAGCCGTTCTATGCCGATGCCGAAGCCAGCTGAACGCCGAATGCCTTCCCGTAGCATGTCCAAGTACCAGCCGTACTGGCTGGGATCCTGGCCCGTCGCCCGCATGCGAGCCAAGACTCCTTCCAATTGGTACTCCCGTTCGCCCCCCGAGACCGCCTCGCCGAAGCCTTCGGGATACATGAGGTCAAAGTCTCTGAGTATACCTGGTCTCTCCGGGTCTTCGAGGTCATAGAAGCCCCTCGCCGTAAGAGGGTAGTCGTAGATCCAGAAGGGCTCGTCGAACATCGCCGAAAGGGCCTCCTCGGCATCCCATGGTATCTCCTCCTCCCGGCGGACCTCAAACCCCTCGGATCGAAGGAGGTCGACGGCCTCAGCGTGACTCATCCTTCTGAAGGGCGGTGAATGGCTCCTCAGCTCTCTCCCCAAACGTTTGAGGTCCTCGGCGCGCTGCCTCTTGACCCGGTCACACACGTAGTGGACCATCCGCTCGCCAAGCTCCATGACGTCGAAGTAAGAGACCTCGGCGACCTCCAGGTCTAGCTGCCTGAACTCGGACAGATGGCGCCCCGTGGCTAGCGTAGCCTCGGGCTCCAGGCGGACGTTCGGCGAGAGCGCGAAAGTCTTGTCGAGGCTTGAAATCACCATCTGCTTGTAGAGTATCATGCTGCTCATGATCTTGAATCGGTGGCCGTAGTAGTCGAAGGAGACCTGCCTGGCGCCCCTTATGCCGGGGTCGGTCACGGGTCCGATGATGGGCGCCAGTATCTCGACGAATCCCTCCCCCCTGAGAAAGTCCCTGAGCCCCGAGAGCACCTCATCCTGAATCCTCAGGACGCTCCTCATCTTCGGCTTCTTGATGTCCCTGAAGCGCTTCCGCAGGAAGCTCTCAATCTCTACGCGATCCATGACCACGGGCCTCACGAAACTTACAAGTATCTCCTGAGGCACCATATAAGATTTTCAGCAGGCGCTGATCATTTTACGAATCTTGTTATATATGGGAACCTCATATCGTAATTTTTGCCGTGACATGCCTTGTCGATCGATGAGAAGGATCTGGAGATCCTGAGGATCCTCCAAGAGGACGCGAAGACCCCCGTGAGGGAAATAGGCCGTCGGATCGAGGCCCCCATAACGACGGTCTACTCCCGGATCAAGAGGCTCGAGGACTCCGGCGTCATAGAGGGATACAAGCCTATCCTAGACGCCGAGAAGCTCGGGAAGCCGACGACCGCCTTCATTCTCGCCTCTTTTTCCTACAGGATGCCCGGCGTTCAGGAACCCTTGGAACAGCGCCGCATAGCGAAGGAGGTGGCGAGCTTTCGCGAGGTTCAGGAGGTTCACATCATCACGGGCGACTGGGACATCCTCATCAAGGTGAAGGCGAGGGATGTGGCAGCCATCGGTAGGTTCATAATCGACAAGCTGAGGACTATCGGGGGAATCGAGAAGACCGTGACTTGCATGGTCTTCGACACGGCCAAGGAAACCCTCGACATCCTCCTATAGCTCCCAAGCGGACACCCACCAAGAGGGTGGGAGGGCACCAGCCGCCGCAACTCTTGACGACCTTGGATAACCGAGGGAACCTGTCACCGTACGAATCAGTGTGAGAGAGCACGGTATCCGCGGTGATCAGTACCCCAAGTCCAAGTCGACCAAGTTTCGGAGCTCTTGCCCCCGGATGTACCTGTTAAGATTCTCGATTCCTGCCTTCAGGCTTCTCCTGTAGGCTCCCTTGGTCCACGCAGCCCGGTGGGGAGTCGTGACGATGTTGGGAAGCCGATGAAGCCCCGTCTTGGAAGGGGTGTGGGGGCTCGGGGGATACTCGTACCACACGTCTAGACCAGCCCCGGCGATCCAACCCTCCTCCAAAGCCCTGTGCAGTGCTTCTTCGTTCACAACTTTCCCGTCGACACGTTCACGAGAAACGCGGTTTTCTTCAGGGCTCGAAGCTCTTCGCCAGCGATGAGAGACCTAGTCTCCTCCGTGAGGGGCAGGGTCAGAACGACGAAATCCGCCAGTGAGAGGACTCGCCTAAGCTCATTCGTCCCAGCGACCTCGATCTCTCGGCCGTTGACGGTCGCGCCCCGCCAGTTGGCGGCCTGCAGAGCTGTTGCCAAGAGCGCGAGGCCCGGGTTTCGGCGATTGTGGATCCAAGTCGGAGACTCGCCTCAGAAATCGTCATGTAGCCAGCTTAGGATATCGAGACTTTCTCCACTCCTTCGATCTTGAGGATCTTCGGTATCAGTCGGCCGGGAACCTCCTTCCCGATTATTAAGGTAAGCTTGGGGCGTGGGTAGAGCTCGGGATCGTCGGCTATCACCTGTCGGATGCTGATTCCTTCCTCCGCGATGAGGGAGGCCACAGCGGCCACGATGCCTACCGTCCCTGGATCCGCCTCTATCTCTATGAAGCCGAATCCGAATCGATCCGCTACGTTCTTGAAGGAGGGTCCGGCGGTCGACAGCTTGGTGTAGATCTCCCTCAGTTCAGGGTCGGCCAAGATCGACTCGACGGTTCTCCCCACGACCCTGCGATCCACCGCTAGGGCCTTGGCTATCTTGGCGGGGGTCATCTCAATGGGGCCGCAGTAAATGCGGCCATCGGTTCCGACAGTGAGTCCGAGCTCTAGGATCGCACGAGCCACCCTGAGCTGAGCAGGGTAATCCCTCAATCGTTTCTCCACGACACTCCACAACGAACGAACCCTCAATGTACAGAAGTGTACAGCAAAGCCTTAAATATTTGTTTAGGGTCATTCGATAGGTATCGTGGGACCGTGCTGAGTGTTGAGGTGCAGAAGATGAGTCAAGTCAAGGTTGTCCTGACAGAAGAGGAGATACCTAGGCAGTGGTACAACATCGTGCCGGACCTACCCGCTCCGTTGCCTCCATTCATAAACCCGGTGACAAGGGAACCTGTGCGACCCGAAGAGCTGGCATTCCTGTTCGCCAAGGAGTGCATGAAGCAGGAGGGCAGCCAGGAGCGCTGGATAGACATACCCCATGAGGTACGTGAGGCGTACAGGTCTTGGAGGCCGACGCCCCTGTACAGAGCGACTCACCTTGAGAAGTACCTCAAGACTCCGGCCAAGATCTACTACAAGTATGAAGGGGTTAGCCCCCCAGGAAGCCACAAGCCGAACACAGCCGTAGCCCAAGCCTACTACATCATGAAGGAGGGCATGGAAAGGATCACGACGGAGACCGGTGCAGGTCAGTGGGGCTGTGCGCTGGCGTTCAGCAGCATGTTTTTCGGGATGGAATCGACCGTCTACATGGTCGCTGCAAGCTATCATCAGAAGCCCTAAAGAAGGATCATTATGGAAACCTGGGGTGCCGACGTCTATCCCAGCCCAAGCGACAGGACGGATTTCGGCAAGAAAGTCCTAGCTGAGGACCCCGAGAACCCGGGGAGCCTTGGAATAGCCATAAGCGAGGCAGCAGAAGACGCGAGCAAGCACGACGATGCGAAGTACACTCTCGGAAGCGTTCTCAACCACGTTCTCCTGCACCAGACCGTCATAGGCCTGGAGACCAAGAAGCAGCTGGAACTGGTGGACGAATACCCGGACGCAATGTATGGATGCGTAGGCGGAGGAAGCAGCTTCTCGGGGCTGTACTGGCCATTCTATCGTGACACGGTCTCCGGCAAGGCTCCGAAGGACGTTGAGTTCACAGCGGTAGAGTCAACGGCTGTCCCGAAGGTGACCAGGGGATACTACACCTATGATCACTTCGATGCCGCTCGAATGACTCCTATGGGCAAGATGCACACGGTTGGCCACATGTTTGTGCCGGCCCCCATCCACGCCGGTGGTTTGCGCTACCATGGAATGGCCCCGACACTCTGCTTGCTCAAGGAGGAAGGGGTCATCAAGAGCAGAGCCTACAATCAAGTCCAGACTTTCGAGGCCGCGGCCATGTTCGCGAAGACGGAAGGCATACTGCCGGCCCCCGAGCCTGCCCACGCCATCAAAGCGGTAGTCGACGAAGCCCTGAGATGCAAGAAGACCGGTGAGGAGAAGACAATCCTGTTCCTGCTGTGTGGACACGGCTTGATGGACATGCAGGCCTACGATGACTACCTGGGAGGAAAGCTGCGCCCCTACGAATACCCAGAGGAGAAAGTAGAAGAATCCATGCGAAAACTCAAGAAACTGTATCCGTGGCTGGATGTCGAAGCAGAGTAACTGGGAAGGATTCCGTTCTGAGTCTCCAGCCATAGGCTTATGGGCTTCGGGCTGAGCCTCCTATTCTCCCTCTCCACGTTCGAGATGGTCCAGAGATATTCGGATGGTTCTAGGGGGTAAACGTGCTGAGATCTCGGTGCGGGTAGACGTACTTGACGAAGCTAGTGCACGGAAAACCATGATCGGAGTCGCGAAGAGACTAGCCTCCCGTCCGGAGGGTGGAGCACCGGCCCACGCTTTTATGGTAGTCTGTAG
>JAUWBL010000125.1 GCA_030601715.1 Candidatus Geothermarchaeota archaeon
TGCTGAGATGACATCGGAGAAACTAGCGTCTGTCACCTCGATCATCTCCCTGTGCTCACTCTTTCTCTGCATCTCCTGAACCATCCTTTCATACTTCTTCTCTAACAGTCGGCGCAGCTGCTCGTCTCCCGACGACACGGTGTGCCACCGTATCTAGACTATTTTAGCTGGAGGATAATTAATCCCGAGACCTCAACAGGCGAAGGCGACAAGAGAGAAAAATTCCCATAAAATACCAGCGGATGGCTCTGAGAGAGATTCTCAGACCTGCAAAGCTTCTCCTCCCGGTGAAACCTTGTTCCCCGCTACGCAGCTGAGAGATCAGGCTCTTCTGTTCCCACTTCGACCGAGCAATTAAGTAGACCCGGTCCGATTCACCATGTTGACAGGAGGAAGCGATGTCAAAGAGAAGACGTAAAGATGCCCCGATGCCCGCCAGCACAGCAGGCCTCCTGAGATTCTTCGAAGAGACCACGGCAGGCATAAGGATAAGGCCCACCTTCATCCTAGGCTTCAGCGTCATCTTCATGATCATTTCCTTCATCATCTGGCTGTTCTACCCTGTGATCTGAGACGAGTGCTGAGCTTGCAGCTGGCCGAGGACATAGGCAGAGCCGCTAGACACTATCAAACCCTCTTCACGCTCCACTC
This sequence comes from Candidatus Geothermarchaeota archaeon, assembly GCA_030601715.1. Lineage (GTDB taxonomy): Archaea > Thermoproteota > Nitrososphaeria > Geothermarchaeales > JAUWBL01 > JAUWBL01. The sequence continues at coordinate 652 of JAUWBL010000125.1, forward strand.
CCTCCCGCTACAGCTCCTGGTTCACCTATCCCTCTCAGCCCTCTTCCTAGTCCGCGTGGTCTCCTTCGAACTCCAAACGTTGTCACTACTCCTGCTCTCCGTCATCTTCCTGAGCTATCCCATCTTGGAGCAACGAGCCCATCTCATGCTCAACTCGGAGAAAGGCTTCTTCAGTGTCAGAAGGACCCTGGCCGCGAACACGGTGTCGAATTTCTTCTTCGCTCTGCCCCTCGTTGTCCTTTCCTTCTTCCCGACACAGTACAGCCTGCTCACTTACGCCGTCGCACTGGGGGCGGGGTCCTCGCTAGCCCTGCGGATCCTGGTTTATGGAGCCTTTTCCAAGAACCCGCCCGCCATAAGAGGTATCTTTGCCTTGGCCCCCGTCATCATCTATGCCCCATTGATCCTTGTGGGCTCCCTCCAGCCGTCGCCGTCCTGGCATCTGGCTCCGCCCCTCTTCTTGGCTGGTGGGGGTGTCGCCCTGCTGAAAGTCGTAGACTCCGCGCCTAAGGGCGTCGTCGAACTGGGAGGCCTGGAACTCTTCAGGACATATATGTACTCGTGGGTTCTGGGCCAACACGGGCCCCTCGAAAGGATCTTGGAGGATTTCTCGGAGGAATATGGCGCGGAAGTCCAGACCGCCATCGTCGAAGGGGGAGGACACCGCTTCGCACTGGTCGCTCCCTACATACACTACGGACCCTTCGGAGGTGTTGGAAGCAGTGTCTTTCCGGCCGACATCAGACGTACGTTCCGTGAGAACGGAGTGGTCAAAGCCCTCGCGCTCCACACGCCGACTTCGCACTCTCTGAACATTCCCTCCAGACACGAGTCCCTCAGCCTCATCCACCGAATAAGGGAAAGGCTGGAAGAACCGAGAGACTTCAACAGAGTCATCACGCCTCTCGTCGAAATCCGCCTCGGGAAGGCAAGAGCTGCTGGGTTTAGTTTCGACGAAACAGCGTTCGTGTGCCTTTCGTACGAGGAAATGGAAGACGTCCCGACCACCGTGGCATATGAGCTGAGAAGCAAGGCAAAGCAGATGGGCTTCCGAGATGCCATGGTAGTGGATGCCCACAACTCTCTCAGCGGTGAGACAAAGTGGTTTGAGGCTCATGAGATAGAGCAGGTCTCTCAGGCTGGAATCGAATGTCTGCGGAAGGTGAGACAAAGCAAAGCAGGGAGCTTCAGGGTAGCCCTCTGCTCCTCTAGGCCCCCGAATCTGGGCCCAGCAGAAGGTCTCGGATACGCGGGAGTAAACGTTTTTCTGTGGGAAGTCTTCAAACGGAGCTTCGCACTCATCATCGTCGACGCTAACAACTTCTCTCCTCGGCTTCGGCGGAGGATTCTGGATGACCTCAAGAGCAGATTCAACATTACGGCGGAGGTTCTGACAACTGACACCCACGAAGTCACGGCGAGGAAGCTCGTACCGAGAGGATACGTTATCCTCGGCGAGTCCGAAGATGCTTCCTCCGTTATCCAATGCGTGGATTTCTGCGCTAGGTCAGCACTTTCAAACCTTGAAGAGGCCAGAGTCGCCTACGACACCTTCCAGCTTGACTCAAGGATCGTAGGGGAGAACGGTCTGCAAACCTTGACGACGGCAGTTGAGATAGCATTCACGACGGCTAGAAGATTCGCCATGGGATTCTTCGGCCTCGCGTCTTTGCTCTCCGCCTTCACAATCCTCCTCTGACAAGGAATGAAGGACGCGAGGCCTCTCGTGGCTCGCACAGCGTGAGCATTCTGGGCCATCGTCAGATCAGTTCGATAGCTCCAGTGACTTCACCCCCGGGGAGAAGGCTGGAAGCCGGGTTAACCGGCAGACAGTAACGAGGGTCAGGCAGTTGTCCCACGCCTCCGAAGAAACATCATAACAGCGTCATATCATTCTTATTGCAGCGTTAGGAAAACGATACTGATCGTCATGGAGCAAGATCTGGTAGATGACAGAGAACAGGTAGTGCAGGTGACGGACGCAGCCCGGGAAAAGATAAGGCAGGTGCTGGACCAGAAGGGAAAGGAGGGCACCGGAATCAGGATCTATGTCACGGGGGGCGGATGCGCAGGCCTGCAGTATGGCATGGCTCTAGACGATTCGCCTCGAGAAGACGACGAGATCATTGCTGACGACGGTGTAAGAGTGTTCGTCGACAGCCTCAGCGCTCAGTTTCTAAGGGGAGCCACCGTCGACTACGTGGAAAGCCTTCAGGCTTCTGGCTTCAAGATCGAGAACCCCAACGCGGTTCAGTCCTGCGGATGCGGCCATTCCTTCAGAACCCAAGAAGAGACAAGCATGAGAAAGGTCCAGCGCTGCTAGACGGGAACACGCAGCATTAGCAAGGTTCTTTGCCACGCTCGGCCGTCTCTCCACTGAGAACGCTTTAAAGGTTCTTAGTGTTCCACTTCTTTGAAGGTGAAGTTGCTTGGTCTATGATGCGATGCCTATACCCCGTATCGACGCCGAGAAGTGCACCGGTGAGGAGGACTGCTACGAGGTCTGCCCGACGACGCCCAACGTCTTCGAACTCAACGAGGAGGACAAGGGCGAGGCTGGCAGAAGGGCGTGGGTTCTCTACCCGGAGGAGTGCATCCAGTGCATGGCCTGCGAGACCGCATGTCCAACATTGGCAATTGTGGTAGAGTGAGGGAGAAAGGAAGATGGTCGACAAACTAGTCTGCAAGGTTTGCGGAGCGGAGTACGAACCCCACTACCACTGTGGGCAGCCTATGAACGCGAAGGAGGGCAATCTGGTTTGTGTGAACGGCGACTATGAGAGGCCCCTCCCCCTCCATCACGGAAAGCCCATGGAGCCCAGATAGTACCTCGTCAGAGAACCGCCCCTTCTTATCCTGGACATAAGAAGAAGAGACCCTGTGGGGGTGACTATGAACCCAGGTCCAGAGGTAGGAGACAAATCACCAGATTTCACACTTCAAAGTACAATAGACGATAGACTAGCCCTAGGCGACTATCGAGGAAGGAAGAATGTAGTTCTGGCCTTCTATCTCCTCGACTGGACGACTGTATGCACCAAGGAGATGTGCACCTTCAGGGATCGGCTCCAGGAACTCAGAAGTCACGGCGCAGAGGTTCTGGGCATAAGCGTGGATAGCATCTTCGCCCACAGGGCCTTCGCCGAGGATGAAAACATCGAGTATCCTCTCCTCAGCGACTTCAACAGAGAGGTCGTGAGGAAATACCGTGTTCTCAAAGAGTTCGAGAAGTCTTTGGGCTACAGGAATGTTGCTCAGAGATCGGTTTTCGTCGTGGACAAGGAAGGCATAGTGCGCTACAAGTGGGTCGCTGACCATCCCTCCCAGGAGCCCAAGTACGACGAAATAAGGGAAGTTCTGGAAGAACTCCCATAGCAAAGGGGTTCACTCTCGTAACCAGGGTCTCCCCATAGCTCAAGAAACGCTGATATAGCTGAGACGACGGTTCTCACATAGCAGACAATACCGAGGTTGACCGATGCAGACCTACGACGTCCTTGTCGTTGGCGCAGGACCC
>JAUWBL010000120.1 GCA_030601715.1 Candidatus Geothermarchaeota archaeon
GCCGCGACGGAGCGGGACCCGCAGGATATCAAGTCGGCCATTTCAGGCATGAAGGGAGGGTGGAGCGACGGCATTCTGTTGTTCGACATGTTCAGCCCCCAAGGAGAAGTCGAGCCAACATCTGAGTTCTCTGAGCACCCGTCGGAACTTACCGACGTGAGCATAGCTCTTACCAGGCTTCTGGATCGGGGAGTCGGCCTCCTGATCATCGATTCTTGTTCGACGCTCCTCGACCTCAATGGGGCTGATCCCACCCTTCAATTCATGAGGAGTCTGTCCATACGTTCCAAGAGGAAGGGGTGTTCTGTTCTGTTCACCCTGAATAGAAGGGCCTATGAGATGGCCGTGGTGGCCAGGTTCCAGGCCTTGGCTGACGGGATCATCGAGCTGAAGGCGGATGAAGACCTCTACACAGGTATTTCTACCTTCCTGAGGATCTCGAAGTTGAGGGGGACTGGGTTTGATTCTCGGTGGACCGAGTATCAGGTTTCCCCAGGTGTCGGATATGAAAGGAAGGAAGTGTGAGTCGCAGGAATCGATGAATGGCAGTGCTTCGTGTCACACTCTAATCCAGATTGCTCCTCAGCTGCGGAGCCGCTTTAAACTCTTGCTCGATAATCCTCATTGGAAGCGAAAATGAGCGCCCGGGAGTTCTTGGACACAGGCATCCCTGGACTGAACGAGATCCTAGGAGGCAGAGGAATCCCCAAGTACCACACGATTCTGGTGGCGGGAGGGCCGGGGAGCGGGAAGACTACCTTCTCCATCCAGTTTCTGTACGCCGGAGCAACCCTCCACGGCGAGCCGGGAGTGTACATCTCAACGGACGAAGCGATAGACCACCTCAAGATGAACATGTCGCCGTTCGGCTTCGACCTAGACAAGCTTGAGAAGGAGGGGAAGCTGACGATCGTCGACATCTCACCCGTAAGGTATGTCGCACCCGGTTCCACGGCGATGCGCAGGGCTGGCACCTTCGACATCGGCAGGAAGGATTTCGAGATGAGGAAGCTGAGGCAGGAGATACGGCGCACCGTCTCCGAGATAGGTGCGCAGAGGATCGTGGTGGACCCTGTTTCCATCCTCCAGCTGCGCTACCCCGAGGAGTCGCAGAGACACTACGAGCTGATAGACCTCGTCCAGGCTCTCGCCATTTCCGGATGTACCTCTATGCTGACCACGGAGCTGTTGGGAACCGGATTGGAGAGGGAGCACCAGTTCGAGGAGTATCTGTCGCACGGAGTCATCCTCCTGCGGACTATGATCAAGGGGGATAGGCTCATCAGGGCTCTGCAGGTTTCGAAGATGCGTGGTCTGAACGTTGACGTCGAACCCCGACCCTATAGGATAACAGACACGGGAATAGAGGTCTACCCTAAGGAAAAGGTGCTGTAGGCTTCGACGTGAGAAGGTACAAGCTGACCGCTCAGAATCCTGTGACGTCATTGGGATCTCTGTGGTGAAGTATGCCGAAACCCAGGTTTCTGACTGGCATTCGTGGGCTTGATGAACTGCTCGGCGGAGGCTTCCACAACAACAGCGAAGTCGTCATCAGCGCAGACTGGCTCAGCAGGGGAGATCGTTTCCTCAAGGAGACGGCTTGGACCAACCTGCTGAAGGGATTCAACGTTCTATACATCGGGTTTGACATCGACGAGGACCAAGTGGTCTCATCCATGGAGGAGATGGGCTTCGAGATCCGCAGATATCTCGACAACGGACTGCTAGCCATGATAGACCTGGCTCAACTCCTTCAGATCCCGCCCGAAGCCATGTTCGCACGAGAAAAGGAGGCTGTCTCCATCGGAGGGAAGAAGCTGAGCACGTCGGACGCCACGCTGACGAGGGCCTTCGGCAGGGCGGTGGGTCCTCTAGAACCGAAGAAGGGTGTGGTGGTCGTCGTGGCCAACCTCTCCTCTCACGTGTCGAGCCTGGGGGAAGACAGAACCATGAAGGAGTACGTAACCATGGTAGGGCTATGGAAGGGGAGGGGTCCGCAATTCATTGAGGTCGTCGAGGGGGCGTTGCCTCCTCGGTTCGAGGGGTTCCTCAGGGCGAGAGCCACCGACTGGATCGACATGAGGGCCGTCGAACTAGAGGAAGGAGGCTACAGGCAGCAACTGAGGGTCACGAAGCTCCACGGAGAAGCCGCCGACGCCCGATGGAGAGACTACACGATCAGAGACGAGCGAATAGTCATCGAAGAGGAGTAGCCGGCTCTCCGACTCCAGAGATGCACACAACCGTTTCGGGTGTAAGAAGGAAGGAGCGCGCACACAGTTGGGGTGTAACCTGTGGAGAGGATCTACGGCGTGTTTCTCAGGAGGCTGCGTCAGACTATGGCCGTGAGGTCGAGCTTCGGAACCCCCTTACTAATCCTGACTCCAACTCGGTGGATGCCTGTGAAGGGCTTCACCCCGTAGACGTAGGTGCATCCGAACCTGGACTCGATTCTGAGGTGAACGTCAGCCAACTGAGCCGCCTTTCTGGTTACCTTCTCGATGCCGGGCACGGCTATGCGGATCTCTAGGCTTCCGCTTCTCCTCAGCAGCTCAACGGACTCGCCTATGGCCCTGACGTAGGATCCCTCCCCATAGCGGTCAGCCTGTTTCCTCATGTCCGTGATGGCTAGAACCGGCTGTCCCGTCTCCTCCCTGAGGGCGTCGTGCGTCCTCCGCCACACCTCGAAGTCCGCATCCATATCGTCTCCCCTTAGGGCTACTGCAGTGGGCATCTGCTCTGGGGGCTTCACCGTCGTCAAGATCCTGATGGGGAGGTCAAAGGCTTGTTCGCCAAACAGGCCTCCCCCAAGCTCCACAATCTCACCAAGACCCCAGTTCTCGACGGGGATCGCGACGAAGCCCCTCCCCTGGAAGAGGAAGTTCGTCAACACAGAGATGCCGAAGATGCTGCCCGCCATACGCGGAATGTCGGAACCAAAGCTTAGGAGCACCGTGCCTCCCTTGGGGTAGCCGCCCCCCAGCAGCCTGTCCAAGGCTACGCATCCGGTTGAGAAGTGGGTCTCCGAATCGGGGATCGGCTTCCACCAAGCTCCCTCGATGACCCCCCTGAAGGAGAAGGGAGGTAGATGATGGAATCTCCCCTTCTCCAGCGAGAACAAGTGTCTGGTGCGGGGTATCCGGATTCCCCTCAGCTTTCTGAGCTCAAGGATCCTGAGGAGTCTTCCCTCCAAGTCTTCGACGCTCAGAGCAACGATCCCGTCCGCCTGGTAGTCTAGGGGGGTTGTGCCGGTCGTCTCGGAGACGAACACGAGGTTGGCGTTCCTCGAGGATAGGAGAGCCTCCAAGACCTTCAAAGCCTTGGACCTCTCGACTGCTTCCATGCTCTCCGTCAAGACGTCCCAGCTGTCAATAACCACGAATGGGTTCTCGGTGTCCATGGCGGCCTCGAAGAGTTGCTCGATGGGTGATCCCTCGAATCGGGTGTCGGCGATGGATATCCGACCCGTCGATGACGCCTCGGAGCTCAGGAGGTTGTGGGGGTCGACGACTCCTCGCAGCCAGGGGTGCTGGGTGAGCATCCGCTCCGCTGAGACCCTCGTCCCCAGGTAAACGCATGTCCTGTCCTTGGAGAACCGTCTCAGCAGCTCCAGGCTGAGGATCGTCTTGCCTGAGCCCGGGCTTCCCTTGATGAGCAGCATGTTGTTCCCACTCCGGATAAACTCGACAAGCTCTACAGGCAGTCTTCCCATGACTATGCCACCATCCTCTTACTGTTGCGGGTGTCCCAGCCGGGAGAGGGTTTCCTCGAACTCTGTGAGCCTTCGGAGCATCTCTTTCAGCCTCTTCTCACCCTTCTCCGTCAGAGTGCAGGTCCGCCTCCGCCTCTCGTCCATGGAGGAGTTCACCAGCCCCTCCTCCTCCAACCGGGCGAGGAGGGGGTAGAGGGTTCCCGGGCTGATGAGGACGCGGAACCTGTCGTGGATCTCCGCTATGAGTCCGTAGCCGTGCATGGGTCCGTGCCTGAGCAGGCTGAGAACGATGAGGTCGAGGAAGGATGTGATGCCGCGCTCAAGGACGCCTCTCTTCAAGGAGCATTAACCTCTCAATAGTAGGGAGTATGCACTGTTAAATATAGCACTATATATACCTAGCAATGCCTGGCTATACCTAGCTACGCCTGGCTAGCCGTTTCTACGTGCAGTCGCCTTCTCTGCTCTGCCGTGTGCGTCAACGCGTGTGAGAACCGTCTAGCTGCTGGACGGAATCCATAGGCGGCGAAGCTTGCTCTGCGGGGGCTTCAAGACATTCTGGTCATCGCTTGAGTTTCGTTAGAGTGTAGATGACGATTATTCCTCCGAAGGTTAGAATCAGCTTCGCATAGAGCCACACGCTCGATACCGCTGGAAAGGCTTCCGATAATATAGCCAGTTTATTGGGATC
>JAUWBL010000004.1 GCA_030601715.1 Candidatus Geothermarchaeota archaeon
GCTTTGCTTCTAAACGACCCGCCCCCGATAAGGCTGTACAGATGTCGATACTGAGAGGGAGTTATCTCCTCTCTTTCCTTGAGTTTCTTTGCCAACTTCCTCTGAGCCCTAACTCTCTGCATCCAGCGCTCCTTTCTGGACATCTTGGCCGTTTTCTTACCTTTCCTACTCCCGGGACCCTTCCGTCCATGCGTGCTCCTCGTCTGCCCTTTCTTAGGCAGAACCTTTATGAAACCCCTGGCCTCCAGTGCCCTGACATCTTCCCTGGTGTCCAAACCCTCCAACTCATCTAGTGAGTCGGGATCGAACCATATCCTGTGCAAGCCGACGCCAAACACCCTAGCAGCCAGCTTTCTCTTCAGTCTGAGATTTGTCAAGATCCGGACCACTACCTGTTCAAGACTCTTAAACCTAAGGCATCAGCGTTGGACACGATCAGCTCCTTCTTTCTTCCACCTACCGTGCCGGCGATCCGAATCACCTGACGCTTAGGATTCAAGCCTTCCAGCTCAGCAGGGTTGTGAACTAATACCTCAGAAAAACCCGATGGGTGCAGCCCCCTGACTCTTCTGGGTCCCCGGAACCCATATCCGGGCATCCTGGGCCATCCCTTTTTCTTCCTTCTAACCCTGTTGTCCAGACCTCTTGGCCTTCTCCAGCTTTCTCGTATTCTAACGTACCGCCAGCTCTCGGGTCTGGCAAAACTAGGACGTCTTTGTTTCATCTCATCTCTGACCTTGAGAAGTCTCTTCTCGTCCTCCGATAGTAACGGTCTCCTAGGCAAGAGGCGTTCCCTCTTCTTTGGAGTAAACGTAGATTCCATCGAGAAAGACGCGAGGATCCTTCCCCCTTATGTGACATGCTTGTCGGATGTTGGCAGCGGTCTGAGATACATCCTGCTTGGAAGTGCCGGTGACAATGACCTCGTCTTCTTCCGCCTCCACCCTCGCGTCTCCGACGATTCGGGCTTTCCTAGGCGCCCTTTCTCCTCCGAAGTTGTCTATGTGGACGGTTCGACCAGAAACCTGGATAGTGAATGGGAAGTGAGCGTAGTATACTTTCATTCTGTATGTGTAACCCTTAGTGACTCCCGTGAAGAGGTTATTGATGAGGCTTCGAATCGTATTCGAAAGAGCGTAACCTCTCTTCCCCTTGAGGTTGACTACATAGGCTATCTTGTCAACGGCGATCTCGAAGTCAACTGGAACCTTCGCGAAATCCGTCTTCGCTGTTCCCAAGGCCCCCTGTACCACAAGAGATCTGTCCCTGATTTCAACGCCTATCCCCTCCGGGACTGAAACTTCCGCTGAGTGAACTCTTCTCGTAGTCCCAGTCATTCGCTGACACACCTAGTAGACATACCCAAGCAGTACGCCTCCAGTGTTGCTCTCGATGCACTGCTCGTGCGTCATCAGCCCCTTAGGCGTGGAAATGACTAGGACCCCTATGTCCCTGGCCGGCAGAAACATCTTCGCCCAATCCAGGATCTCAGACCTCCTGACCGGGAATCGAGGCTTTATGGGGCCGCAACGGTTCACTCTTCCCAGAAGCTGGATCCTGAACTTTCCTCCCCTACCATCATCTATGAACTCGAACTCTCCAAGGTAACCTTCCTTCTGAAGCAGCCTGAGCACGTTCCCCATGAGCTTGGAGGTGGGGGCGATCAAGCAATCCCTCTTCCTGGAGAGCTCGGCGTTCTGAAGCGCTGAGAACAGATTCGAGATGATGTCGAGCTCCATCACGTACACCTAGCTGTATTTCCTGAAGCCGATCCTGGGCGCGAGTTCTCTGAAGCATCTCCTGCAGAGCATTATGTCGTGAAACTGGATGACGGCCGTGTGTGTGCCGCATCTTCTACATCTTCTTGTCCCTTTTCCAAATCCCCTGTCCTTTGGAACGGTCTCAGGCAACTCTATGTCAACTCCACACCGAACCTTTCTTGTAGGTATTTCTCCGCTTCCCTGCGTGTCACCGTTCCCCTCTTGCCAAGTCTGCTGCGCCTGTACTTTCGTAGTCTGACCCTGTGACCAGGCTTCACAAGCTGAACGGCTACATCCATGCCGAATATGCCTATCGTCGGATCGTACTTTATGCCAGGTATGTCCAAGTGCTCACCAATCCCAAAGGCAAAGTTACCCGATCTATCAAAGCTGGATCTCTTCACCTTTATCCCGACGCCTTCTAGCACCTTCTCAAGCATTGCCTTGGCCTGCTCACCTCTTAGGGTCACTAGACACGACATAGGGTCTTTCTTGATGATGCCGAATGCCCTAATGGTTTTCTTGGCTATTCTAGTCACGGGCTTTTGCTCGGTGAGATGTTCCAGGAGTCTGATGGCTTTCTGCAATCTCTCCCAGTTGTTTCCTACCGAGATGTGCAACACTACCTTGGAGAGTCTCACCATCTGCATAGGATTGATAGTGTCCTCGGTCGCTGTCGTCGACATCAGGGCCATGAACCTCGTGCTGGAATGGATATGGCAGGCGACTCCGTCCCAACGGGGAACACGTACGAGGATATTGTGGTTGCTGTCTTTCCGTCCTCCGTAGCCAGAGTGATTGTTCTCTCTCGGGTCCCGGTTGTAGCTCGTATGTCGACGACCCTCCCCGTCACTCCCCTCTTAGGACCGCCGGTGATCAGTGCCATCGAGCCGACCTTGAGAGGAATGTGTTCCAGCGCCTTTCTCTCTTTCAAGTCAAATATCACGGTGTCACCCGGGGAAAGATGTTCTGCCTCCTCACGGGACGCAAGCATGCTTCTGCCATCATGGAAGTTGACTTGGATGGAGCCTCCCTTAATCCTTTGCTTCCCCTTGATCCTGAGCGGTTTCAGCCATTTCTCCTTCTGATCTATCTCAAAGGGATAGCTGTATCTCCCCTTCGTTGGCAGCATGCGAAACGTGCGCCCAGTGGGAACCTCCTCGATGACATCCATCAACCCAACCGGAAACCTATAGTCCGTAACCTCTCTGCCGTCGACTCTGATCTTCCGACCCGTCAGGATGTACTTGACCTCCCTAACGTTCCGAGCAACCCCCAAGATTTCCCTCAGAAGTATCGCCAAGGGAATCGAGGACTTGATGTTGTGGGCGCCGGGATGTGGCTTGACCGTCCACTTGTGCTCCTTTCTATGGATGGGCCAGGAACGAGGGGCCACCTGCCTTTTCATAGCCTTCTTTCCCGTCATGACGACTCACCCGAGGCACCAGAAATCCTCTTCAGCTTCGCCTTCCTTCGAGGATCTCCTAAATCCAGCTTCACCAACTCCAAGTTCGAGTAATGGATCGGAATGAGAACCGTGTCACCGCTCTGCTTAGTTCGCGTAATGCCTTCGACATAGACCCGATACTTCTTCCTATTGACCTTCGAAATCTTACCCTCAAGGCCCCTTGCGTCACCCCGCATGATCCTCACAGTGTCACCTCTCCTGACGTTCAAGGATCTTGGTCCGTGCTTCTCCCTCAATGACCGCGATAAATGAACACCCATGACTCTCCCCCGTCTATGGAGAGGAGACGCGAAAAGCATCTTCCTTTGCTTGGTAGGCTTCTTGGATGTGGCGTGCTGGACCATTCTTTGACCCCTCAATAGATCATGGAAGCCATGTTTGCCAGTCGGGGCCAGATGTCGGCGGCTTCCGCAGCCACAGGCCCTTTGACCTCCGACCCCAGCGGCTGTCCATCGGCAGAGATGAGCACAGCTGCGTTGTCTTCGAAGGTCACCCTGATACCGGTCGATCTCCGTATCGGGGCTTTCTGTCTTACCAAGATAGCGTCCAAGACTTGTTTTCTGAGCTTAAAGGGTCCCTTGTAGACGGTGACCTTTAGGTGGTCACCGACACACGCCTTCGGGAGTCTTCGGATTCGCCCTTTGTATCCTACCACCTGGATAACCCGAAGCTTCTTGGCACCAGAGTTATCAGCACAGACGAGTTTGCAGCCCACTGGGATGCCCCTTGTGATCTTGGGCCTCCTCATGTAGACTTCCTTTGCCCTTCGAATGACCGGCATTGCTCATTGACCCCTCTTGCCGACCGCTACGAAGGACACAGTCTTGCTGATAGGTCTCGTCTCAGCTGCTATGATCTCGTCTCCGACCCTCAGATCGAGACACGGGGGGGCATGCACGCTAAGCCTCCTTCTCCTCCTTTCGTATCTTTTGTATTTAGGGATAAAATGAAGGTACTCCTTTTCGATAACGACGGTCTTGTCCATCCGCGCCGAGACCACCCTTCCCTCGGTAGTGTTTCCCCTGATCACGATATTTCCGTGAAAAGGGCAATTGGTATCTTCACAGTGCATTGTTGGGCGGGGGACCGGAATCCCTATTTCCCTATCTGTTAGTTGAGTCATCCGGAAGACAACCTCCTTTCGAAACGCCCCACTAGGCTCCTCCCATCTAGTATTACAGTATGTTGGGAGGTCTGGACCTCCATGAGGCAGACTTCCTTCTGCAACCTGACATTGTGCCCGTCCTCGGCTCGAAGCAGCACAGTATCCCTAGTCTCGTCGACCACTGTTCCACCGAGCCCCATCAGATCCCTGTTTGTGGACCACACAACCCTGACCTTCAAGCCCAGCAGATTTCGGGTTTCCCTCTTTCTTCGTTTCATCATTCGGACTCCCTTCTTTTTTCACTGATGACGGTGAGAAGCCTGGCCCTCTGCCTTCGTAGTGTCTTGATCTTCCCCGGCTTTTCCATTGACCCCCCAGCTCTGACCATCGAGACCATCTTCATATATTCCGTGTTGAGCTCATTGAGCTGACGACGCAACTCGTCAACATCCATTTCCCTCCACTTCTCGAGCTTCCTTTGAGGAAAGAGCGCTCACCTCTCCTTCGGTCCTTCCGTTTCGGCCTCGCCTAGATCCGATTCCGCCAACACAGTGCTCCGTTTCCCAGTAGCTGCCTCATATTCGGGCGAGGCGGGAGCCACGGAAACCTTCACCCCAACCTTCCCTTGTTTGAGGACTACACTGGCCTTTGCCTTCCTGACGAACCTTTCAACTAGGTCACCACTCTTCAAAAGGATGCCGGCAGAAAACTTCTCGTATCTCGATCTGACTGTTCGGAGCTTACCGCTTATGATGATCTCTGCGCCTGCGGCGCCAGACTCCATGATCGACCTGAGCACCCAGAAACCTACTCTTCTGTACTTGTAGCCCCTCGCTAGGGCGCGAGTAACCTGCGAAACCATGATTCTGGGCTCAAACTCAGGGATCTCTACCTCTTCCACTGAAACGGAGGGGTTACGGTAGTTGAATTCCTCCTCAATCATGCGAGATACCTCCCTGATCCTGCTACCTCTTCTGCCTATCACCAGCCCGGGTCGAAGAGCCCTCACGGTGATCTTGGTTCCGATAGGCGTTGTCACGAGATCCATCCCAGCGTAGCCAGCCGCTTTCAGGCTTTCTCCTAGGTACTCATCGAGGAGGACCTTGCCCAACTCCTTGTCCACGAAATGCGCTGGTCTTGGCACGTCTAGATCTCCTCCGCAACTGCTTCAACGTGAACGAGAGTCTGGAAGTCTGGGCTAGATCTCCCGAACGCCCTAGGGACATATCTTTTCAACTTCCTGCCTCTCTGTGCCGCAATGTGAACAATCCTGAGTTTAGACGGGTCCAAACCCTTGAACTCAGCATTATTCTGCAGGTTGTCAAAGAGGTTCAAGATATGTCGAGCGGCCTTCACAGGATATCGGCCTGAGCTAGAACCCTTTCTGTGGCCAACACCTCTGACATGTCGACGGAAGGGTACGGAACGCCTCTTCTCCACCACATCTTCCAGCAGCAGCCTAGCCTTGGGGAGCATCATGCCTTGAATCTGCCGGCAGACCTCGATGGAAGCCTTGGGAGACGGAGTCACCTCTCGAAGGCTGGCCTTGGCCATTGCCGCCGCCTTCTCCGATGAGACCCTGTAGCCGTATCCCCAGTGTGGCAACGACTCATCTCTCCTCTACGTGTTGCTGATTCTCCCCGCATCCCTCGATTGGTATGTGACCATCCGTTGCTCGGCCTATCCCTTTTTGCTAGGAGCGGTTACCCCTACCCCAGATAAATCTGTGAGGCAGGCTACTTCGTGGTTGTCAGACATGGAAAAGGAACCCCTCCATCACCCCGCAAGGATGCAGATAATCAGAATCATGGGGGACGAAGGAGGTGTGTCCTACTCCGATCTGAAAGAGAAGACTGGGCTGAGCACTGGAAGTATCTACTACCACTTAGGCGTACTGAAGGATCTCCTAGAGAGGAAGGGCAGCAGATACGCCCTCAACGATGATGGAAGAAAGGTGTACCAATCCATCATGGAAGGACGGATCTTCGACGAGCTTTTGCCTCCTTCCAAACGCTCATCGGCGGAAGAACTGTACAGAGGGATTCTAGTGGCTTCTCTCTTTGAAAGACTGTCGAGAAGCACGAGGACGAGCGTCATGATCGGAGCAATCCTTCTGGCTGTGGAAGCCGGGACAGCTCTCTTCCTGAATGTCAACCAGTTTCTCTTTGTGTTCGTGGTTACCAGAACCTTCCATCCCGCCGTGTCGATGGTTCTCTCTTGGCTTGTGGTATTCTTGATTTTCTATTTCATGGTCACATCTTTCTATCGTCGGGTAGGGGAGTTCACCGAGAACCTTTCCTTCTTGGTTTCCATACTGGTCAGCTTCCTTCCTATCTATCTTTATGCATACATGTTCCAGCTTAGACTGGGAGGGATTCTCGCATTCATCTCAAGTCCGACCACCGGTGCGCTTCTCCAATTCGTCTCGGCCATGTGGATAGCCTCCTCCCTGACCTTCATCAAGGGAGTCAGGCTCGAACATTCCATGCTCATGGCACTCATCGTGATCTTCCTCAACGATCTCCCGTTCATAGCGTTCCCATAGGGTCAGCTTCAATTTCTAATTTCTAGAATTCGGAGTGGAGTTTCCAGAATAGCACAAGCAAAATAGGGTTCTGATAGCGGGGTTTCAGGCGGGCATGAATTCTTATCGGAAGACGCTCTCAGTCGTCATCATTCAGGTCCTGCTGGGCAGCCTTTCTTTCCCTCCAGCCGGAGCTGTGCACGGTCAGGTAGACCAAGACCTCGATATGGTGCATTACAGCCTATCTCGGCCAGGTCTTAACTACAGTGTCGTCCTAGCAAACGGATCCAATACTCCGATGATCGTGTGGTGGGACGAGGGAAAACCACGGGAGAAGTTTCTTGTAGCTTTCGATGCCCTCTTCGAAGGCCTGGTTTATCCACAGCTAAGCCGATTTCTGCCCACGGTCTCTAGGAGAATAAGCTTCGAAAACCTGATGAATCAGACTAAGCTCGTCGAGGAGAACCTCTTTAGTAGGGGGCCAGATGCTGGAGAAAGAAACTATCCACTCTCAGGAGAAAGCCTTACCGAGAAGTTCCAAGAGATCTGGGGCCAGCTCAAGATACCAACGGCATCTCCTCACAACTTCTTCGACTTCGCAATGGGTCGCTGGGATATTGCATCTATCGAGCAACTGATGTCAGGTGACGGTACGCTGGTGGGCATTGAGATAGAGTACGCCTTGGTCAAAGTGGCGGAGGAGAGCTTTCAGTACTTGGAGACCAATCTGTCGCTGAAGATCCGGTTGTACGTAAAGGACGTGATGGTCCGGAGAGATGGAATCGAATACGGGGTTAGCCAGGGCGAGATGAAGGTTGATCTGGAACTCGGGAGGTGGGAGTGGTTCATCGACCGATTTAAGGTCGTGGAGGCTGTGCAGGACGGCTTGAACCTTGAACTTAGGCCGGAGCTAACTCTGAGAATGAAGATCTTCTTCATCGAGCTCAACGATATCAGTGTTCTACAAGATCTCACGCCTGGCGAACTTATGGGTCGGTCCGCGCTGTCCTTGTCGTACACAAAGGTATTGCATAGAGGTTCGGAGCATTTTCTGGCGGAAGAGGATGACGAGCGTTTCCTAGACGAGGAAGACGTTGAACGCTCCCTCGGTAAGTCGAAGCTTGAAATATACACCGAGCCAGCAAGCATCAAGGGCTACGTGAGGTTCATCGACAAAGCAAGAAGGGAACGCGACGGTGGCTCGGACGTGATCAGGGTAGTCTCGTCCGTTCTCGCCGTTGGCGACTCAGCGGAGATATACTTCCATTATCCGTACTTCGGGGGTGGCTCGCTGAGACACGATCCCATCGTAGGAATCGCAGGTAAAGCTCAACCCATCGAGCCCCCTGAGTCCAGGTCTAGCGAATACATGATCATATCCAGGGACGATGGATGGACCATAGAACCCTTGACTCAGGTCTCTATACCGGTAGACATCCTCACCTTGGCGGCGATTTCCACCGCTGCCTTCATTTCGGTTTTGCTTGCCAAGCGCCTTCGAAGACTGGGGACTGAAGCACCAACCAGGTAGGCGAAATCCCAACCGGGCACGTGTCTACTTTAGAGGAACGTAGAGACTAGACCTCGTCGCTCCCACTCCTGGCATGCCGTGCTTCACTATCCTGTTGGTGGGTGCGAACTCCCCTAGCCTCCTGCCAATCATCTCAGTCCGGATCTCAACAGACGTGAATTCGGTACCGTTGTGAACCCCGATGGTCAAGCCAACCATCTCTGGGAGAATCACCATCTCCCTAGAATGGGTTCGAATGACCGCCTTCTCGTTGCTTTGAACGGCTCTTATCTTTCTGAGCAGTTTTCTCTCCTGCTCGGTCATCCCCCGAGATATGTGTCTCCTCTCTTTGGCAGGCAGGAGTCCCGCAAACTCTTCCAGACTCATACTCTTCAGTTCTTGGAGGGCCCGACCTTTGTATAGGAACTCCCTAGGCGTCTAGATCACCTCCTCCTTCTCCTCTTTCCTTTCGGACCGGTGCTTCTAGCACCAAAGCTGCCGACTTTCCTGCCAGGAGGTGCGTGTTTTGACACTGTCTTCGGTTTGCCGACGTGCTGCTTGGCCCCTCCCCCAAATGGGTGATCAACGGGGTTCATGGCAACCCCCCTGACGATCGGTCCAAGCCCCTTCCCACGCTTAGCCTTAAACCAGTGGAACTTTTTCCCATATTTCAAGAAGGGCTTGTCTCTTCGTCCGCTACCACTCACAACTCCGATCATCGCTCGGCACCTAGGACTCAACGTCTTGGTCTTCCCAGATGGAAGTCTGACCTCGATCCCCTTAGGTGTGGTGCCTATCACTTGAGCGAACGTACCTGAAGACTTGGCGAATAATCCGCCGTCGCCTGCTCTCTTCTCGACATTGCAGATCTGGGTTCCAGCTGGAATGGCTGACAGTTCCAGTACATCCCCAACAGAAGGGCTGGTGCCTTGGTTGATGTCAACTCGTTGACCGACCCTCAGCCCCTCGGGGGCAGCTATGTGAAAGACCTTTCCACTCTCGGTTCGAATCGTCGCTAGGGGAGCCCCGCGTCCGGGCTCGTGCAAGAGATCTGTGACCGTCCCCGTATCTCTCACGTCCAAGGCAGGAAGAGCTGGGTCCTCGATCCTCCCGTAGGTCTTGGCTCTGAATATGCTCCCTCTTCCTTTGCGTTGAGCCCTGATTCTCTTCCCCATACTCCGCGCTCCTAGATTATACTTAGGGCGATCGCCACCTCCGTCGCGGCGTCTCTGGATGAGAAGGTCACTATCGCTTTCTTCCCACCCTTGGGCGTGGTGAGCAGGTTTACTTTGTTGACTGAAACGTCAAAATAGGATTCCACAGCCGCCTTGACATTGCGCTTCGTAGCTTTCTCGTCGACCATGAAAGTCACCTTGTTGAGTGACTCAACCTGAGTCACTGCCTTCTCCGTGATGAGCGGGTACTTGACGATCCTGAAAAAGCCCGCCTCAGACATTGGTCACCAGCCGCCTTAGTCTGTCTGCGAGGCGCTCACTGAGGATCTCTAGGGATGTTGATGTCCAGACAGTGAGTCTACCTGGGACCCCTCCAGGAGCGAGGTGTATGACGCTCACGTTTCGAGCAGCCACGCAATCTAGACCGGGAATATTTCTGGCAGCCTCCCAGATTCCCCTATCGCTGCCGTATACTATCAGTGGTCCTCTGGGGTATCTTGTCCTCCTCCCCCTCATCGAAGCCTTTCCACCCGTAGTCTTCTTGCCTTGCTTCGCTCTTACGATGTCCTGGGATAGGCCCAAGGCGTCCGCCACCGACATCAGCTCACCCGTCTTTAAAACCTCTTCCAGCTCGTCTGCAACCACTAGGGGGATCGAGGCAACATTCTCGACGACGTGACCTCTCTTCGCGACAAGCAATCGATCAGCTGTGGCGGCTGCGGCAGAAGCCGTGGCGAGCGATCTCTCCTTTCGGTTCAACCTCTTCGCCACGACCTTGTTAGGGGTCTCGACGTGAGGTCTTCTCCCGCCCACGGCCATGGTGACTATCGCTGCCCTTCCTCTGTGGGGGGGATTCTTTATCCTGGGAACCCTCGCAAGACCCAATCCCGTCCCAAAGAACTCCGCCGATGTGTCCCTTCCCGCCCTAGGGTAGCGTCCCTTGGGCTGATATGAGTGAGACTGGAGATGATTGAAGGCTCGAAGAATCAGTTCTGTTCTGATCGGCTGCTGGAAGATGTCGGTCTCGATCTCCGACACTTGGATGCCTGACAGGTCGAAGACTGTAAAGGTCATACTAGACACCCTTCTGAACATAGGTAAGTTCGGGAGCTGGCGCGGTCTCCGTCTTCGGTCGAAGGGTAGGTCTCGTCCTCACTAACCTCCGCACTGGTCCCGGGATAGAGCCTTTGAGGATCATGTAGTCGCTTCTCAAGACCCCGTATCTGTGGAACTCAGATATGCTCTCAGGTCGCTCTATGGCGAGAATCTTAACGCCGTATTGGGTTCTCCTATGGTATCCCATCTGTCCAGCCGCGGGAACTGTGTACATCGTGCTGGCGGGTTTCCACGGTCCCAGAGCCCCCGGCTTTCTCTTGCTCTTCCTGGATTTCGGAGGAAGGATCTTTATTCCCCAGCGCTTAACTGGCCCCTGGAACCCTTTGCCCTTGGTTACGGCCAATGTGTCGATGACATCACCGGCCCGATGAACGGTGTTCACATGGACATCTGTGCCTAGGAGCTTGGTGGCGAAGGCGAATTTCTCCCTGGGAGGGGCCTTTCCTCCGATTTCCACCTCAAAAACCTCGGGAGTCTTCTTGCGAATTCCAGCTAGCTTTGGCTGGGTGGAGAAGAGGATCCTAAGCCGAGTCGATGAGTTGAGGCTTCCTTCAATGATCTCCAGGTTTCGCTGTGAGTTGGCTACGGAAAGGTTCTTGACCCTTCTCCTTAGGTCGGCAGGGATCTTCTCTGCGAAAGCCATGCCTGAGCTCTTCAAACGGTTTTCTTCCTCAGATATGCTATAGTTCACTAAACCCGCAGCGTAGAGAGGGGGCGTCTCGAGGATCGTGGCGGCCGTGAAGACCTCCTTCCCATAGTTTATGGAATTCCTGTCGCTCTCTGCATAGACTATGCCCGTCATGCCAGCCTTGTAGCCGCTGAAACCGAGGATGGTCGGTTCCTCAACATCGAGCCTGGGCCAGGTTTTTACTCTGGGAACGAGGGAGTCAGCTCGCTTCCTTGGGGAGTAGGACAAAGATCCCCTCTTAGGAGCATGTTTCTTCCTATGGCCCATGGCTCACCACATCCCCCTTTGGTGAGGGTCGCGCTATAAGTATTGAAAGAGAGTGACAGGACGACTCACTCCTAGCGGGTCTGAAGATCGATCTTCCCTTACAGCTTGTGCCTGAGAAGATTCAGGAGACCCAAAGAGAGGGAGACAGCCTCCTCAATGCGAACGGTTTCGGTCTTCTGTCCCGGAACGGTGTTAAGAATGAACTCGCCTATCCGCTGTGACTCGCCACGTTTCAGGCCAATGATCTCGTGGACGCCACGGCGAGGGCCTCCGAAAGCCACAATAATCGAATCAGATGCTTTCACTGCCATCAGCAGTTCGTCCCACACCGATGGTGCCTCGTCTCCATGCTTCGAGGTCAAGATTCTGAGAGATCCATGGAATCCCTGCAAGAGCTCCTCCAACCCTGATGTCGGTGGATGTACCTCGTAACCCCAGTACTCAGATAGACGACTGTCCTCGATGATCCTCCCGAAGAGGTCGGACCGCTGAACATCTGTTATCTCCACTGTGACCCTGATCCCCTTCTTGAGCCTCTCCTTGACCGTGACCGGGCTGTCTAAGCCTACGTCGATCACTGTGCCACCGTCTCGGGGTTCTCCAGTTAGGCCGACCCGATACGTTCCAGCCTTGACCTCTGAAAGGGGGATCCATAGTCTGTGATGGGGCGTTCGAAGTGGGGGAAGAAGACCGACGTATCTGAGGTCTGGGTCCCTTGGAAACATGTCTTTCCTCAGATACTGGGGTGTGTCCAAATACCTCAGAACCTTTGTCAGTTGTCTGGAATTGTTGCGCCTCGGGCTCTCAGGGTTTTCCCAGTAGAGCCAGATGTCCGAGACGCCGAAGATGCTACAGGCCCTAGCGACAGTGCCGAAGGTCATAGTTCTTTGCATCGCTCCCCTGAGGTTACTGCCAAGGGTGTCTGGTATGGCTATCCCGATCCTCAATGCCTTCTATCTCCTTCCTGTGGAGCAGCTCGCCACCTGTCCGTCGTGACCACTTTCGTGGCATTCTTCATGCGATGTCAAAGGCTCAACATCTTCTTATGATGGGCTCTCAGAATAGCTGTGTGGAGTGAGTGAGAGGGCTGACTAATATGGCTGTTAGGGTGCGGATTGTTGTCACTGATGTGCGTTCGGTGGGGAAGCTGATTCGATTGTTTGGGAAGAGGGCGGATGTCCCCCAGGTAGACATTCAACCAGGAGTCATCAGGCTGGACCCGTCGAACATCGGAGATGTTGCCAAGCAGATCCAGAGACAGGTGTCGAAGGCCATGATGGGGCAGAACGTGAAGGATTTTGTGATGCTTCTGCAACGCAACGAATACGAAGAGATGGGGAGACCCGGCATCGGTGAAATCTACTCGGTCACCCTGGATAGAGCCAAGCAGGGATAGGCAATATGGCTGTTGGCGCCTTTGGTTATCTGCAGCCACACGTGTCGCCCTTCGTAACACCCTGACAGAGTCCCGTCTGGATGATGCTCGGGTGCAGGCCCAGTAGCTACAGGTAAGACCCTTGAGAACTTAGCTAGGTCGCTGATCTTCTAGACATAGTGCCGGGATGGCCGAGCGGACTATGGCGCAGGCCTTGAGAGCCTGTGGGTCTTCGGGCCCGCGTGGGTTCGAATCCCACTCCCGGCGCCAAGATCCTCTCTCTCAGTCAGCGGATACTCAGTTGCTCGCCATGAGGGCTGCGCGAACTCGGTTGAACTCAGATGTGAATGTTTCCTAGTTCTAAGTTATTCGCAGTTCGATGAACACGTCGTCCGGGATAGATAGCCTTACGATGTATTTCATGGCTCTCTCATTGGAGTCGATGTCGAAGAGTCGTCGGTGAATGCGCATTTCATACTTGTCCCAAGTCGGGGTTCCCTGACCACAAGGAGACCTTCTCGTGGGGACAACTATCTTCTTCGTGGGCATGTAGACCGGTCCGGAATACTTCGCTCCTGTTTTCTCCGCGATCTCCTTGAGCTCACCGCAGACGCCGTCCAAAGTCTTGGGATCTGTTCCCGTAAGGGTTATGCGAGCCTTAGACAACAATCTTCACTCTGGAGGAACTGCTTCGGAGCCGTCTGAAGGAGGCAGGAGACGCTGCGCGGCTTCACCTTCCCGGGGTGCCCTTCTCTGTTATCTCCCTGACGACGCCCGCCGCTATCGTGCTTCCCATGTCCCTGACAGCAAACCGCCCAAACTCCGGAAACTGAGCGAACTCCTCAATGACCAGGGGTCGAAGGGGTTTAAACCGGACCAGGGCGCTATCTCCCGCCCTGAGGAAAGATGGCTTCTCCTCCGTTGTCTCACCGGTTCGAGGATTGATCTTCGCAAGCAACTCGCTGAAGGTTACCGCAACCTGAGCCGTATGGGCATGCAGTACCGGCGTATATCCGGCTGTAATGGCGGTCGGGTGTTGGATAACGATGATCTGTCCGATGAATTCCGACGCGATTGTGGCAGGATCCCCAGGTGGTCCCGCTACATCCCCCCTCGAAATCTCAATCCTGCTGACTCCCTTGACATTGAAGCCTATGTTGTCTCCTGGGATCGCTCGGTCAATTTCGGTGTGATGCATCTCTATGGATTTGACATCAGCGAGCTTCCCCGATGGCATAAAGACCACTTGATCTCCTGGCTTGAGTATGCCGGTCTCAACTCGACCCACAGGGACCGTGCCCACTCCGGTTATGGAGTAGACGTCCTGCACGGGAATCCTGAGGGGCTTGTCCAAAGGCTTCTCGGGCTGCTGGAACTGATTGAGGGTTTCCAAAATCGTGACGCCGTCGTACCACTTCATCCTATCACCTTTTTCAAGTAGGTTGTCGCCCGTCCAGCCGGATACAGGAACGAATGGCACACTAGCCATGTCGAAACCGATCACCTTCATGAGGTCTGAGACCTCGTCCTTCACTTCGTTGTACCTCTCCTCGCTCCAGTCCACCGTCACATCGTCCATCTTGTTGACGGCGACTACCACCTGCTTGACTCCAAGCGTCAAAAGGAGAAATGCGTGTTCTCTTGTCTGTCCACCAGTCGAAAGGCCAGCTTCAAACTCCCCCTTCTTGGCTGAAACGACAAGTATTGCAGCGTCGGCTTGGCTAGCGCCTGTGATCATGTTCTTGACGAAGTCTCTGTGCCCAGGTGCATCAATCATAGTGTAGTAGTATTTGTCCGTCTCGAATCTGTTGAAGGCGAGATCAATTGTCAGTCCCCTCTCCCTCTCTTCCTTCAGGCGATCGAGGACCCAAGCGAACTTGAAGGTAGCTCCTGTACCTGTCTCTTCCGCCTGTTTCGCGTATGTGTCAATGGCCCTCTGGTCGATCACTCCCAGCTTGTACAACAGGTGGCCCATCATGGTGGACTTACCATGGTCTACGTGGCCGACTATCACAAGGTTCATATGGGGCTTATCTGTCGCCATTTTCAACCAACCAGCCCAGTTTCCCCTAAATTACTGCAAATCAATGAACGACACGTGCATTATAAATCAGCGGAGGCCTAGCGAGCTGAGATAGCGATTCTCTCGATCTCGATCCTCTTTTTGATGGCATAGCTAGATGAGTCCGACCTGCTAGCTGAGACTATCTCACGTGCCAAAGCCTCTTCTATGGGCAACGGTTTCCTATGGACAGCTCTTCTGGCTCCGTCAGCCAAGTGTTTCAATACAACATCGATTCTTCTCTGGGGTGCTACATCAACTGAGACGTGATAGCGGGCCCCTCCGTAGGAGATTGTTGTCACATCCTCTGAAGGTGCAGAGTTCTCTATTGCTCGTATCAGGAGCTGTATCGGATTCTCCTCCGTTTCAAGGTGTACGACTCTGAACGCGGTCCTGAGGATGTTAATGCCCTTGGTTTTCTTCCCTCCCATCTTTCCGTGGCGCATGAGCTTGTTTACTAGTCTCTCAACAATGTTAACCTCGGCTTTTCTGAACCTTGTATGCTCATGCCTGCCCCCGCTCCACGGCAGATAGATTGGTTTGAGGGATATGTAGGGGGCCAGACTGTTGTCCCGAACCTCTACGTCTTCAAAGCTGTACTCGCCAAACAGAAGTAGTGGAACAGCCGCCTCCCCGGCCTTTGCCAACCTCTATCTCCTCGGCTTCTTTGCCAAACCCAAGACGAGCCGTCTCAGGCTGACTCCATTCACTTGGGAAACCTTCCATCTAACTCCAGGAAGGTCTCCCATGGCGCCGCCCAACGACCCCCCTATCCCCTCAACGATCACCTCGTCGTGTTCGTCGACTTGATTCATTGCGCCGTCACCAGGCAGAAAAGCTGTGAGCTGCCGCCCATTCTTGACCAGCTGAAGCCTCACACATTTTCTAAGAGCAGAGTTGGGCTGCTTGGATTCAATACCGACCTTTTCCAACACGATTCCTCTACCCATTGGTGAGCCCTCCAAGGGGTCGACTTTTTCGTCAAGCCTGAGGACTCGTCTCTTGTACTCTCTGGAACTCCATCTGAGCTTCTGCTTCTTCCTCCTAAGACTCCTGGCGGCGTACATCCCCCTCGGTGATTTCCTTCCCATTTGTTCCTCAGTGTCCTATTGAACCATGCTGAGAAGCCGCCATTTATCTCTTGGAGGGGTCAGCCGAGAAGCTATTTTATGTAGATCGTTTGGAGATCGAAGTATCTTCTGGCTAGGGTCCGGCCTTGCTTGGCTCTGTAGCCCCTGCGTCCGATTATTGCGCCTTTTCTCCTGGGGCTGGCATATATCACGGCGTAAGTGGAACCGTCGGGCCTCTTAACTACGCTCACCGACTCGCTCCGGGAAAGTGAGAAGAAGTCCTGCAGGAATCTCGTTATATCATCAGAGAACTTCACGATTTCGACCCGGCGCCGCATGATCCTTCCCAGATGCTCCAATACGGCTTGAAAGGGGTTCTTGTGGGAGGTGGCCAAGCCCCTAGCTGACCGAAAGATTTTCGGAAACTCCTTCTCGCCAACTAGAAAGGTCACTCCCTCCTCATCTCCCTCCTCATCTATTATGCAGTCCATCGCCGTGGCACCTGACACCGACTCGAAAAGAGACATCAGACCAAGCTCGTCGCCCGTCAGCTTCGTGTTCTCCAGCATGTACCTAGAACTCCTTAGGAACTTTAGCGGCTCCGAAGTCGATAATCGCCAATGCAGAGACGACGTATGGTCTCCCACACAACCTGCCAAGCTCAGTATTCGTTCTACTGCTCTTAAACACTGGAACATTCCTCCTCTTGGCAAGAGGGAGGATCTTCGACCGCAGATCGTCCGGGGAATCCCTGGAAAAGAGAATGGCCTTTGCCCTCCGCCTCCTCAGCAACCGTTCCACATTTCTCGCTCCAAGAACGAGTTCCCCGCTTCTCGCAATGATGGTCAGCCCTTTCTCTAACTCAGAGAGGAAAGCTTGTTCTTCGTCTGTAGTCAAGTGCCACTCCGCATGAATACGTCAACGAGCCCCGTTCCTATGGGAACTCTCGCCCCAATTATCAAGTTCTCTGTCACGCCGCGAAGATTGTCCTCCTCACCCCTCACCGCGGCGGTTCTAAGAATGGGGACTGTGATCTCGAAGGCTGCCCTAGCCAACACGCTTTGCTTCTCTTTGACGACACCGTATCTAGTTCCGCCCTTCACGACGCCAGTTCTAGTCATGAGGTCGGCTATGAGCATTAGGTGTCTGACATCAACATCCAGTCCTTGCTCATCCAGCACGTTTTCCAACTCCTCCACTATCGCGTTTCTAGCCGCTTCGATACCCAGCACGGCCGCAATCTGGGTAACATCGTTTGTAGTTGTCCTTCTTGCGTCGACTTCCGGAATCGCTAGCACGGGACCCAGTTTCGATCCCTGTGTGTAGAGGACCCACTCACCATTCTCGTAGTTCACGGTAATCTGGGTGATGAACTTTACGCCGCTAACATGCTTGGCGAGAAGCTTCTCTCTCAGCTTTCGAAGCTCATCAACGGTGCCCTTCGCTTCTTGGACCCTTAGTTCGTCCCCCTCCAGGATGGCGCTCTGTCTCTTCAGCCCCGTTTCCAGGAGGTACTTCCCGTCCAACCCGCGCTTCTCCATTGCCTCACGACTCAACCTAAACACTATCTCACCGTGGACGAGATCCAGGAAGGACTCCACAACCAAGTCTTGAAAAACAGTGGAAACAATCCGGTTCGCTAAGGATTCAGCTGCCTCCTGGTCTTTCCTATACTTCTTTCGCAGGTAGATCGTCATGAAGGGTGTGGAGGGCTTCTTCCTGGCGTCCACGATTTCAATTATCCTAGGTAGTCCTAGGGTAACGTCTCTCTCCTTCACTCCTGCGTAATGAAAAGTCCTGAGCGTCATCTGGGTGCCTGGCTCACCCAGGGATTGGGCTGCTATCACTCCGATGGCAGATCCTGGGTCGACTTTGGATGTCTTGTAGCTAACCACCGCCTGTCGGATGACTTCCTTGACCACGGCCTTGGTTGCGTTCTTCTTCGCCAGCTGCTTGGTAAGCTCCTTACCGAGAATCGCAGGGATCTCTGTCTCAACCTTATCGATTATGCCCTGCATGAAATCCTTCGTTGCACCTTTGCCTTTGGAGTGGAGAAGAGACACGGAGTCAATGAGACGCTCGACATTGACTGGCTTTCCATGATCGCTTCGAGCGGGGTCGACGCCATCATCACCGTAAGTGAACTGGACTATCGCCCTATCCGTTGTTCTGACGGAGAAATCGTGAGCTACCACGAGATGCTCCAAGGAGTTGATCAACCTTCGCTGCAGATACCCGCTCTGTTGAGTTCTCACAGCGGTATCGACGAGCCCTTCTCGCCCTCCCATGGCGTGGAAGAAGAATTCTGTAGGTGTCAAGCCGCTCATGAAGCTGTTGAACACAAAGCCCTCAGCCGACGCTCCCATGTCTCCAGGCTCGAACACCGTTAGCGTCCGTCGATCAAAACCCCTCTTTATTCGCTCTCCCCTGATAGACTGCTGACCTAGGACAGCGGAGAGCTGAGCCACATTCAGCGATGAACCTCGGGCTCCTGAGATCGTCATGACGGAGAGAGGGCTATCGGTGGCCAAGTTCCGGAGAGCTGTCTTACCGGCGGTGTCCCTAGCCTTGGAGAGGATGTCCATGACCTTCAACTCAAGGGATTCCTGGATGGAGAGGCCCCTGATGGCCTCGAGTGCTCCTTCACGATACTTGTCGATGGCTTTGCTGACCCTCTTCTTCGCTGATGTGAGTACGGAGCTCAACTTGTCATATACTTCATCCGGCACGATCAGGTCCTCAGCGCCGATAGAGAACCCACGGATAGTAAGAAACCTGTCAAGCAACCTAACGACCTTCGTGATGAAGGCTCCTGCGAAGTCGTAGCCGTACTCTCTAGCGATCCTATGAAGAACGCTGTCCGCCCTCTCAGCGCCTATCGAGGCTTCGTCGATGATACCTTCCACAAGTTGCCCTTCTTTGATCACGACCCTCCCGCCGGAAGTGGCCCTAAGTGAGTACGTGAAATCTTTTGGTAGCAACAGACTGAAGACTTGCTTTCCGGTGTAGAGGGGGACAGGTCTTTTCTTAGCCGGATTGGGCAAGTCGCCTTCGTAGTCAATGGCTGCCGCTAGGTCGAAGAACTCCTTCCTGGGCAGGTAGGTTTCGTCGCTTGTCAGGAGATAAGCCGAGGTGATGTTGTCCCGGTGACATCCTATTATCGGGGCTCCGTATCTCGGAGAGATGATCTGTTTCTGAACCCTCATGAGCATTTTCGCTTCCGCAGTTGCCTCCTCGTTTTGCAGCACATGTAGATTCATCTCGTCGCCGTCGAAGTCGGCGTTGTAGGGAGGGCACACGGCTAGGTGGAGCCTGAAAGTTCGGTACGGCAGGACTTTGACGAAGTGAGCCATAATGGACATGCGGTGCAGTGAGGGCTGTCTGTTGAAGAGGACGATGTCTCCATTCTGGAGGTGTC
>JAUWBL010000023.1 GCA_030601715.1 Candidatus Geothermarchaeota archaeon
ATCACTCAGCTCGAGGAGGTTCAGAGCGTTGAGACCATCTCTTTAACCAGATGACCCTTCGAGGGGTTCCCGACAGCTTATATGATCCATAGAGTGGTAAGGTTCAATAGGAGTATTTTCCGTCTCTCGTAAGCGCTGAGGAGAATGTCTACAACTGGAGAAGAGAAGGACGGCCTAAGGCTCAAGGTAAAGGAGGCCTATCCAAAGGACGTTGGCAGAGGCAAGGTCAGGGTTAGCAACGAGGCCTTCAAAAAGCTCCTGGCGAAGCCGGGTGATGTCATTCTCATTCAAAAGAGAAGAAAGGCTGTCGCCATCGTCTGGCACAGCCTGCCAGGGGCAGAGAGGGATGTCATCATGATGGACGGAGAGATAAGGAGAAATGCTGGCGCGAGTCTCAACGACTTCGTACGCGTTAGGAAGACCGATGGAAAAGCGGCGAAGAAAGTCTTCCTCGCCCCTGTAGACGCCAAGATCAACGTGGACTCCGACTTCGAGAGATTCGTTCACGCCAGATTGATAGACCGGGCTCTCCTTGCTGGCAACCTAGTGTCTGTCAACTTGTTCGGAAGTCCTCTGACCTTCGTCGTGAAGAAGACCTCCCCCAGCGCGATCATCACCGTTACTCCCCACAGCGCCATATCCGTGGCGAGCCAGCCTGTCGGAGAACTGATGGACAGAGTCGGGATCAGGTACGAGGACATCGGCGGTCTGAAAGAGGAGACAAACAAGACTAGGGAGATGATCGAGCTTCCCCTGCGGAGACCGGAACTCTTCCGCAGGCTTGGGATCGAGCCTCCTAGGGGAGTCTTGCTGCACGGTCCGCCGGGATGTGGGAAAACACTGTTGGCCAGGGCGGTTGCAAACGAGTCGGAAGCCAGCTTCTTCGCTATCAATGGTCCGGAGATAACCAGCAAGTACTACGGAGAGTCCGAGGCCAAGCTCAGAGAGATCTTTAGGAAAGCTGAGGAGAACTCGCCAAGCATAATCTTCATCGATGAGCTGGATGCGTTGGCGCCTCGAAGGGAAGAGGTAACGGGAGAGGCCGAGAAGAGGGTGGTGGCACAGCTGCTCACCCTAATGGATGGTCTGAAGACAAGAGGGCACATCGTTGTAATCGGGGCCACCAACCGGCTTGAGGCTGTTGACCCCGCTCTGCGGAGGCCAGGCAGGTTTGACAGAGAGATCGATATCAAGATGCCGGATCAGAAGGGAAGGAGGGAAATATTCATGATCCACACCAGGGGCATGCCCTTGGCAGAAGACGTCAACCTTGAAAAGATCTCTGAGAGGTGCTACGGATACACGGGTGCTGACGTGAATGCCTTGTGCAAGGAGGCCGCCATGAAGGCCCTGAGACGCTACATGCCCATGATAAACCTCGAGGAGGAGGTGCCTGAGGAGCTCTTGGACCGGATGACCGTCACGATGGAAGACTTCTACGTAGCCTACAAGGAGATTATCCCTACCCACATGCGGGAAGTTGAGGTGGTGGTTCCCAGGGTCTCGTGGGACGACATCGGAGGGCTCGAGGAGGTGAGGAGGGACCTGAGGGAAGCAGTAGAGTGGCCGGTGCGGTATGCGGACAAGTTCAAGAAGCTCGGCATCTCCCCCAGAAAAGGTATTCTCCTATACGGTCCCCCAGGCACGGGAAAGACCCTGTTGGCAGAGGCCGTGGCCTCCCAGTCAGGGATGAACTTCATCACGATAAAGGGGCCGGAACTCCTCTCGAAATGGGTTGGGGAGTCGGAAAAAGGTGTTCGTAAGGTGTTTGCCAGGGCCAGAACCGCTGCCCCGTCCATAATATTCTTCGACGAGGTAGAGGCCTTGATTCCACGGAGAGGCTACGCCGATTCCAGTGGAGTGACCAACAGGGTCATCAGCCAGGTCTTGACTGAGATGGACGGCATAAACAGGCTACACGATGTCATCATCGTAGCCGCCACGAACAGGCCTGACCTCGTGGATGAGGCAATATTCCGGCCCGGGCGGATCGATCTGATTCTGTACGTGCCGCCTCCTAACGAGGATGACAGGCTCGAGATCTTGCGGATCCATACCCGAGACACGAAGCTCAGCGCGAATGTAGATCTGAGGGAGCTGGCTGCAACGACCGATTTCTACTCGGGTGCTGACTTGGAGAGCCTGGTGCGGGAGAGCGCCCTTAACGCGCTGAGGAGGGATATTTCGGCCTCCGAGGTGAACAGAGGCGACTTCGATAAGGCTCTCATCAAGATGAGACCGTCGCTGAACGACAGGATGATCAGTTGGTACGTAGAATACCGCAAGAGAACCAAGGATATGAGGCATACGCTGCCCGTCGCCATAACGTAGAGGCGCTGCGATAGTCTGCAGGATTGGGTTTGGCATGACGTGGGACAAGAGGCCCCTCCACGAGTTGGTGTTCGTGCTCGTCAGGAAGAAGAAGTCTCTTATGATGGATGAGTTGTGGCGGCAGCTGAGGGAGGAATCAGATGAGATTGGCCTATCGGAGGTCAAAGACTCGCTGATGAAGCTAGAAATCTGGGGCAGAATAGACGTCACCACCGAGGCAGACAACAGGAGGATCACGCTAAGAGAGGAGTAGGCTTTTTGGGGGTCGACCTGGCCAGAATCGTTGTATGGAAGGAGTCAGACCTCGAGGGGCTTGGGGGCAAGCTTCTAGCCCTCGACGGCCATAACGCCCTCTACCAGTTTCTTGCCATCATCCGCGATTCGCGGGGGAGGCCGCTGAGGGACAGGAACGGAAGGGTGACGAGTCACCTGAGCGGACTTCTCTACAGGAACGTCAACCTGTTGGAGACAGGCATAGAACTGGCGTTCGTTTTCGACGGCAGACCACCCCTATTGAAGGGGAGGGAACTGGCGAGGAGGCGCCGGGTCAGGGAGGAGAGCGGGAAGAAGTATGAGAAGGCTCTGGCCGAGGGAAGATTCGCAGATGCCAGGAGGGCGGCGTCGGCTGCGGCGAGCCTGGAGGACTACATGCTAGGGGATGCGAAGCGGCTGTTGGGCCTCATGGGGATACCATTCATCGTCGCTCCTTCCGAAGGAGAGGCTCAGGCCAGCCATATGGCTGCAAGAGGTGACGTGTGGGCTGTGGGCTCTCAGGACTACGACTCCTTCCTCTTCGGCTCTCCTCGGACGGTGAGGAACATTACTTTGACTGGGAGAAGAGTCTACCCTTCCAAGGGCATCTCGCTGAGGTTGAGGCCCGAGGTCGTCGAGTTGAAGGATGTCTTGAAAAGGAATGGCATCAGCCGAGAGCAGCTCGTCGACGTCGGCATCCTCGTTGGGACCGACTTCAACGATGGGATCAAGGGGGTTGGACCGGTCAAGGCTCTACGCTACATAGTCCGGCATGGCAGGATCGAGAAGATCCCTGGCATGAGGCAGAAGATCGATATGGAGAAAGTGGCGGAGATCAGGGAGATCTTTCTTCACCCGGAGGTTACCGACCGATACAGTGTCGAGGCCAGCGAGCTTGATGCGGAGGGGGTTGTGGATTTCCTCTGTGGTAAGCGAGACTTCTCGGAGAAGAGGGTGAGGAAGGCCTTGGAAAAGATCCAGATGGGTGGAGCTGCGGAGGGGCTGGACCAGTGGTTGAGCTGACGCAGAAGTTCGTGTCCCGTAGGACCCGGCTCGTGGAGGGTTTGGTCAAGGGAGGCGTGTTGAGGACTCCCATGTGCATACGTGCAATGAAGACCGTGAAGCGCGAGCTTTTCGTGGCGGAGAACCATGAGGAGTACGCCTACCACGACACGCCTCTCCCCCTAGGCGACACAGGCCAGACCATCTCAGCTCCCCATATGTGCGCCTACATGCTGGAGGCTCTGGATCTGGAGGTCGGTCTGTCGATTCTGGAGGTGGGGTCTGGGAGCGGGTATCACGCGGCTCTCGTCGCGGAGTGTGTCGCGCCGATCATCGTTCCGCAGGATAGCTGGGGCAGGGTTACTACGGTAGAGGTGGTGTCTCGTTTGCATGAGTTTGCAGAGAGGAACCTCGAGAGGGCGGGGTACTCGGGGCGGGTGTTGAGTCTGCAAGGCGATGGAACCTTAGGCGTGCCGCCTGCGGAAGAGAAGGAGCTGTATGACCGAGTATTAGTGACGGCTGGAGCTCCTAGTGTTCCTGAGCCCCTCAAGAAGCAGGTGAAGACGGGAGGAACTATCGTCATCCCCGTGGGAGGCAGATACCTGCAGCGTTTGCTGAGGTTTCGAAAGGACCAGAGGGGAGGGTTCCGGGAGGAGCGTATGCTGGAGTGCGCCTTCGTCCCTCTCGTGGGCAGGTTCGGTTGGTAGCACCGGATTCCCCCCTAGGTCTTGCTGTGCGTACAATATACGATAGAGTGAGTGCCCTCGGCCACCCCAATGTTCGGGCGACGCATGAGACAACCCTAGAGGTAACGAAGGAACCGGGCGTCACGAGACGTGGAGACTGCATCGTTGCTGTTAGGGCGGACAAGGGTTGCTCGGATCTTGCCCCCGGTTTGAGGCGGGCGTTGGTGACAGACGGCTCTAGGGTTGTGATCAGGATATTCTGCGGCGGGGAGGAGGATATCGTTGTTGCCGAGGGAAGCGGGAGGCTCACCTTGAGTTCTCCGGTGAGTATGGTCGTCCGAAAGTCGGGGTATGTTTGCGGTAGGACGTTGGCAGTTCGAGCCGACAAGGCAGCTGCAGACCTCTCTCGCGCTTTGATAGGGCAAGTGGCTAGAGGCTTGCCGGTTAGTGTTGTGATAGCCGTCGTCGAGAATAGAGGTAGGTCGCCTCGGGACTAATCCTGATCTGCGTGTGTGTCAGAGAAAAAAAATTCTTCCCGTAACCCCTCTTGAATATCTCTACCCGAGCTGTTCCGGCCGAAGGGAGACTGGACCCGTCTTTTCAGCTTACTGTAGACGAGCTTGTCTTGCAGTAGGGGATGTGTGGGCGCGTATCTCTGACGGCATCTTCAGTTTCGAAGGGGTGATGGTCCCATTGGTTCTTCGTGGCGGGCCCGAGGGGAGTTGAACCCCTGACCTACTGGTTTCTCTCACTAGATAAGAGCCTCAACCTGTGTGGACAGTTGCTGTCGGCTGGAACCGCCTCTTCTGGCGGTCCACCTACCTAGCTGAGCTACGGGCCCAAAGAAGGGTATCGGGGCATGACAAAAAAAGGGAGGCCTCGTTCTACGGCAAGATCCCTCCCAAGTAGGGCTCCGGGTCCAAACAGGAGAAGGAGCCGAGGTCGATGCTAGCCCCAGGGGACAGGAACTCCTCCCTGAGGAAGCTCCCAGCCTGCTTCTTCTTCCACCAGTCGTCTCCGAACCTGCCTCTGAGGGATCCTAGAAGCTCGCTTTTCCTTATTTCCGCGAGCAGGTAGCTGGGCGCATACAGGTCGTTCATGGATACGACGTGGTGTGTCTGCCAGTAGGTCCCCGGGTACCTGATCCCCATGTATTTCTGGGTCAGCTCCTCGTACAGCTGGTCCGCTTCGGACATCGTGAGGCGCTCCTCCCAGAACCTGATCTTCAGCATCGAGTTGGCTCCGTAGAAGGTCAGAAAGTACAAGGCCATGAATCTCCCCCTTCGTAGGATCTCCTCAAGAGTGTCCTCATCTATGCTCAGCTCCTCAGTGAGGATCTCCTCGCTGGTCGCGAGATGCTCGAAGAGGGTGGAGAAGATCTCAGCGATCCCGTGTGGTATTAGGTATCTCTCGTGGAAGTCTCTGTCCTCGTCCACGGAGATGAAGTGGAGGCCGTGGCCGAGCTCGTGGGCGAATGAGGTGTAGTCTCCGAAGGGGGACGTCTTCTGATAGAGGATCCTTACGTCTCGAGGTATCTGAATCCCGAAGCACACGGGGGATGAGTACTTTCCTTCCCGGGGCTCCGAGTCGATGTCGACCTTGTCCATGTCGAAGCCAAGCCTGCCTGTGATCCGCCTCATCTCTTGCACGTAGTCAACATCCTTGAAGAGGGAGTCGAAGGGCTCGAATATCCTGTGCCTGTACACGTAGAGGTCGTCGAAGTACTCCATCTCCTTCCCTATGACCTCTGGCGACAGCTCTTCGGACTCCGACTCAAACCTGGGCTTTGCTCTCCTCGCGCTCTGGTCCACCACCTCCTTCAGCTTCTTCAATGAGATGCCCTCCTCCACAAGGTACACCCCCAGGGGCTCGAGAGCGTGCTTCTCG
Source organism: Candidatus Geothermarchaeota archaeon (assembly GCA_030601715.1). GTDB lineage: Archaea > Thermoproteota > Nitrososphaeria > Geothermarchaeales > JAUWBL01 > JAUWBL01. Next base: position 6,159 of record JAUWBL010000023.1, read on the forward strand.
TACGCTTCTCTAGTCACCTGGAACCTCCTCCATAGGGTAGAGGTCAACCGTCTGGCCTCCCCCATGAGGCCGTCGAAGACACTCTTCCTCGCCTGTGGGTCGTCGATGTGTTCCCGGTTGAATCTCCTCACGCTGTTCAGGTCAACCTTTTGGCCATTGAAGGTTACAGCTACGTCATCGTTTCTCTTCTTGTAGATCTGGTTCTTCAGGCGTGTCTGGGAAACCTCTTCGGTGCCGTGAACAGCGTGGATGAACAAGAGCTCGGGAATCTCATCACGGCCTATCTGCTTCAACCCCTCCCTGCATAAACCTTGGAATCTAGCGGAGTGCTCGACCATCACGTTTTCGTCGTAGGGCAGACCTGCGTACTGTTTGTAGAACTCCTTGCTGAGGGAGACTTCCAAGTCCTCCAGTTTCGCCGTCCACCCAGACAACTCCATGACGTTCTCTGATCCTCCTTTCTCTATTGTGGGTAAATACATCACACACCTCGTTTTCAAGCTTTTTGCAGGGTTTTCATGCAGAGTCGTACGACTGTGCGGGGGTGAGTCCTATGTATATCGCATGGACAATGTTCTTTTGCGTGAGAGTGCTTGCTGACTCTCGTGGGTATGGGTCTCCACGGACACAGGGGCATGAGCCTTAGGGCTCTGGACGCCTGCAGAGCGGCGGACAGCATCTTTCTTGAGAGGTACACAAGCCCCACGCAGATCGATATGGATGAGCTTGCGGAGACATTGGGTAGAGAGGTTAGAGTGCTCTCTAGAGAGGATTTGGAGGAAGGAGGGTTCCTCTTCGAGGAATGTCTCAGCAGCAACGTGGTCCTGCTTTCACCCGGCGACCCTCTGATAGCCACTACCCATATGTCGATCCTCCTCGAAGCTCGACGTCGTGGTGCGAAGACACGAGTCCTTCATGCCGCGTCGGTTTATTCGGCGGCTATCGGGCAATCGGGCCTGCACACATACAAGTTTGGGAAGTCGGCCACCATCACCAGTGGAAGGGATTTCGTTCCCTACTCGGCGTACGATTGCATAATGGAGAACAAGCAAAGAGGGTGTCACACGCTGCTACTGTTGCAGGACGACGTCGATTCTGGAGAGCGACTCTCTGTAGCGGAGGCCCTGGATCTTCTAGACAGGATGGAGAGGGCTAGGGGCGAAGGTATCATAACTGAAAGTTCCTGGGTCTTGGTGTTGTCTGGTCTTGAGAGTCCCACGAAGAAGGTCTTCGCCGGTCGGTTTGACGAGGCTAGGAGAGAACACTTCACCGGCCAGCCAACGGTTCTCATTGTACCCGGCGAGCTGCACTTCGCGGAGAAGGAGGCCCTGGAGGCGCTCAGTAGAGGTGACGAGGGTGTCTGAGGGAGATTCGACCAGCTGGAGTCTCAGGCTACTACAGGAGGTCGAGAAGGCCAGACTAAGGAGTGAAGAGGCGGATGAGGAGAGATTGGCGCGGTCTCTCGGGCTCTCTGTGGATCTGATCCGGACAGTTCTCTCCGAGGCTGGGGCTCAGGGGCGTGTCGTCAAGGAGGACGGGAGATTCTCCCTTACTCCCGCGGGCAGACGTCTCTTCAGAGTCGGCATGATAGGCGGCGTCTTCGATATCCTGCATCTGGGTCACCTTCGGACGTTGGAAGAAAGCAGGCGCCAGTGTGATCTTCTAGTTGTTGTCATAGCCAGGGCCGAGACGGTGAGGAGGCTCAAGGGGAAGACTCCCCTAAACGACGACCAAGTGAGGCGAGAGATGGTTTCGGCCTTGAAGATAGTAGATGTGGCCATTCTGGGCGACATGGTCGACCGGAGCGTCCCCTTCCTCCACGTCCACCCGGACATCGTTTTCCTAGGACACGACCAGACGATGCCTGGGATCGTTGAAGAGGTTCTTGCGAAGGAGGTTGAAGTCAGGCGTCTGAACGTCCGCGTGGAGGGGAAGGCGACAACAGACATCATAAAGAAGATCTCTGGAGAATTCTAGGTCGTGCCCCCAGTAGGTGGACCTTGTACCTCAGCGTGTCCCCGTCCTCCAAGTCGAGTTCTCTCCTGAGGTATAGGGGCGCTATCAGTTCCGATGTATCGTGGCCGTAGGCGGATCTAAAGGGCATTATGATCGCTCCCTCGATGTTGTCCTGAATTGTGGCTCCGAAGGTGTCCAGACCACCGTAGCTTCTCTCCTCATCGTCGAAGCCGTAGATGTGGATCCCCTTGAGGCTTCGAAGTCTTATGTTTTTCCGACGGTGGCTCCTGTCTCTTAGCTTGAGGTTCAAGGTGCCGGGGTAGGGGTCGAAGCCTAGGAACTTGTAGAACTGTCTCCTGTAGGGTCTCTTCGACATGTAGTACGAGCCTTCACCGAAGCCGGTGAAAACCTCTCCCTCGAAGTCGAAGGTTCCAGGACTCTGGAAGGCGCTCTCCAGGTCTCTTCTGAAGTTCTCCAGCTCTTGGATGGCCTTCGTTGTCAGCCGGATGCTTAGGGTTCCCCCTGACTTCTCCTTCCCTAGATATCCCATGTCCTGAAGCGCCGTCAAGATCCTGGATGCTGACTGTTGGGACACCTCGAACATATTGGACAAGAAGGAGGTGGAGGCGGCCACGGGCTCGTCCTTGGCTCCTAGCTCGAGAAGTCGCATCAGGTAGAACAGCTTCGCTGGCTTCTTCATTGGAGGGTCATCAGCCTGGATCCACGTGTCTTCGAAATATGTATCCTTCTGGGTCCACAAATCTACTGAACGTGGCAGCGCCGGAGAACTTCGAGGAACTTAGGAAGATCCAGACCTCTGTGTCGAGCAGAGTGTCCACGGAAGACGTGGTCCATCCGGGGCCCACCGCTGGCTTTGACATCGCCTATGAAGCGGAGAGGATGTTCTGCGGGGCTGCGGTTGTTGACTACGAGAGCATGGACATCCTCGAGTTGAGGAGTCTAACCTTGAGGGAAAGGTTCCCCTATATTCCCACCTTCCTGGGGTTCCGAGAGGCGCCCGCGATCCTGCGGTTACTCACAGCCCTGAAGGTTGCTCCAAGCATTCTGATCGTCAACGGCCATGGAACGGCCCATCCTTCTAGGGCGGGGTTGGCTTGCTTCGTTGGTGTAGAGAACCCTGATCTAGCAACCATAGGCGTCGCTCAGCGAAGGCTCTGCGGCGCCCCACAAGACGAACTCAATGAAGCTGGTTCTTGGAGTTTCCTGGAGTATCGAGGCCGATGCGTGGGGGCGGTTCTGCTGACCGTCCCCGGTGGCAAGCCGATATTCGTTTCTCCAGGTCACAACATCTCGATCGAGACTTCGGTTGAGATCGTCAAGCACTTCGTGACGGATTTCAGATTGCCTCTGCCACTCAAGCTCGCCCACGAGGTGGCCGAAAGGGAAAGAGGTAAGTATCGGAGTAAGCATAGAGCGCTGGCTTCAGAGTGATACTCTGGATTGGCAGCGCAACTACCTCCGTGATGCTCGAGGCTTGGGGAATCTGTGGTCGATCGTGTTTGTTCCCCTGCGTGAGCTATCGTCCTTCTGGCTGGTCTTCGAGTCTCTAGCCATCCTTGGTGGCAACCTGTATCGTTGCCAAGCGAATTGTGTGGTCTGCGATCAGCCAGAGTTGGAGTTCCTAGAAGAGCACGGATTCCTCCTCGATGCCATCTTTTGTGATGAGTAGGATATCGGCGCCGTCGCCGCTGGTGGCGTCTCTGCCTATGGCCGATTTGAGGGCGTCTAGGGCCAGGTCCTTCGCTTCTTTGTCCGTCATGCCATCCTTGTAGCGCGACTCAAGGACGCCGACGGCGATGGTGGCGCCTGTTCCCAGCGTGACGTAGTCATCTTCTATGATGGAACCGAGGGGGTCGAGGGAGTACAGGCCTGGACCACCGTTGCATCCGCCGATTAGAATCTGGGTTATTAGGGGGTAGAGCCGGTTTTGGTGGAGGATGACGGAGGTCAGCT